>CAYMVK010000044.1:0-784 GCA_964394105.1 Candidatus Woesearchaeota archaeon
CCGTTATAATATAATTGTCGAGCAGAATTATACCCAAAGGAGTTGTACCCGCTTTATTTACCTCTCTGTTAACAACTCTCAAAATTATGAAAGTATACCTTTTTTCTTTTGTAATCCTCGGTACCTCGTTTTCGTCCAAAGCATCTACTAAGGTTTCCTTCTCTATTCTATATTTTCTCGCTATTTCCTCTATTTCCGCATCCGAAGGATTTTCCAGGTCTATCCAGCAGTTTTTGATAGCTCGGGACAAATTCTCTAGTGACCCTCCTTCAGCCTTTTTGAAAATGATTCTTTTCATAAAATTTTTTAATTAATGAATTTAATTAAGCTTTTGATTCATAGCTTAGTTATTAATTGAATATTCGATCTTTTTCCTTTCAAATTCTCCTGGAGCCATCCGATAGAGCAGATCGGCAATTTTTTGTCTTAACTCTATTACAAAGTCCATTATCTTCTCTAAATCTTCTTTATCAAATTGCTTGTTCGGAAACAGTATCTTTGTCAAGCCGGAAGCAAGTCTATATATACCTATTTCATCTCTAATTGTAACATTATTCAGTTCAACCATCGAACGGATTAGTGGCGCAAAGTCTACTTTCCTTAATTCATGCAAGATTTCAGAAAAGTAATCAACAGAAAATCCGTAGTTCTTTGAGAGGTGAATTTCGCTCTTCTTAATTTTAGGTATTTCCCACCCCGGAATTACACCGTGAATCCTATCAAGAAAAGCAGTATCATTTCTCATGAACTCTGGTAATGCGTAATTAATATCTTCGGCAGGAAC
>CAYMVK010000044.1:794-4258 GCA_964394105.1 Candidatus Woesearchaeota archaeon
CTTCTATATTTCCCATGAAAACTAAGGAGCACAAAGATGTTGCTTTTTTAGGTCCTCTCTCAAAATGCCCATCAACCATATAATCTTTGAGTTTACCCATCATTTCTTCTGGGCGAGGAAATCTAATTTTCGCTACCTCATCAAAGACAATACAATCCTTTAAACCTATTTCTCCGATAGTTTTTCTCGCTATATTGTAAAAGAGCTGGGCAGGAGTTATTATTCCGCCGGATATTATTCTGGTATAAAATGAAATGTTTCTATAGAAATAGGTTTTACCAGTTGCTCTTGGACCGAATTCCATCAGATTTACATTATTTTCCACCAACGGAATAAACCTGCTTATTAAAATAAGCTTTTGCTTTTCTGTGTATATTTCAGGATTTAAGCCGACAGTATTTATCAAGATATCCATCCATTCCTCTAATGTAAAATGACCCCTCTTTTCTATGAATTCTTTTAAATCTACATTAACAACATGGAAAGGCTTAAAACTTTCAACGATTACGGGCAGAGTTATGGGTTTTCCTTTATCATCAAGGATAGGATCGCAATATCTTAAAGTAGCCAACCCCCATATTCCGGTTGAAAGCAATTGCTCATTTTTCTCAACAACCTCATCAGAAATCATTACATTCCTTAAATTCAAGCTTGGAATTACTGCCTTTCTTATCTCATGCTTTTCATCAATCTCAACTTTTATTTCATCGATGATTTTCTGGGGCAACTTTTTGATAATTATTTTGTCTAAAATCTGGTCTTTATCTTTAGGTTCGGGATAAAGAGTGTTTACTATTTCAATAACTTTCATGAGTTTTTCATTAAATTTCGGCGTATTTTCCTCGTATTCTTCACAAATTTTTGTTAGCAAATGCTCTGCTACAAACTTCGGAACTCTCTTGATATCCTGCCTGTTAGAGAGTCCTTTATTCACAACATACCCTTCGAAGTAATACCTTAACTTTGCGTTAAGTTCTTCTTGGCTTGTCATGGTGTTTTGTCTTCATATAAAGTATAAAAACCCTTCTTTTAGTAAGTTGTCTTCTATTTTCCAATCTTTTCCAAGAGCTTTTACGAACATGTCGGCGTAATGTACAGGAGCAGGTAACCTTAGAGATTTTTCATCGCTAAATAAACCAGTATAATTTAGTCTTGTTAAATCTATTAGTAATTGAAGATCACTCTCTGATAATTTAGCAGCACAGTATCCTTTATTGTTAACTTCAATCTTCTCGTCTATTCGGATAGGCCTAGCGCCATCTACTTTATGTGGTAGAAGTAATGTGAAAGTGTTCAAACGAACTGCGATATTGTATAATTCATCTGTAAAAATTATATGATTGTGTGTCTTAACTACATTTATAACAGTAATCTTGAGAGTGTATTTTTGAGAAATTTTAACTAAATCTTGTTTTTCCTGTTGCTTTATTGTACCGTCTCTCAAGATCAAAATACTTTTATCTTTTAATTCTAAGTCTGTTTTGTTTATTAAAAATTCTATAATTTTTGGCAAATCTAAAGTTTCTCCAGGTGCTAGTCTTTCTACTGGTTGTATTCTTTTAATTTTTCCTTCCGAATCAAAAACAACAACGCAACCTCCTATTCTATATCCGTATTCATGTTTTCCTACATCTACTCCTAAGATATAGTCATAAGAGCTCCTAGATTTTAATGCAAAGTATTTTACGCCCAGCTTCGACAAAATCTGAACTAATAAGTTATTAATTGCATATCTATTTTCCAAAGTCTTTTGTAAGATGTTTTGAGAAATTATGCCCAATTGGAAGAGTTGTCTTTTCAAATCCTCATAATAGTCATATTCTTTATATTTTTCCTTTCCCACAATTATAGCAAACGCCAAATCAAACTTTTCATCTCGTTTTATTCTACGAATTTTATTTAAAGTGTTTTCTGTCTCCTTCCTATTGAATGTAAATCTTTTTTTCCTAAAATCAAACTTTGGTAACCTTTCATCTTTTTCAGCAATTTTATTGTATTTCCTAAAAATCTCTATCAATTTTTTATAAACGTCATTTTTTTTACCTTCAACTTCATCATCAATCAAAATAAAAGTCGGAATGTTACTACCTTTTATTAACTCTGGAACTTCAAATGGTAAATATATTTCTTCATTTCCTATTTTTTTCGTATCTTTCCAGATCCAAGAAAAAATTCTGCTTGTGTTCGTTATTTCCTCCTCTTTGTTGTTTAGTTTTCTCACGAGTAATTTAGGTTGATTTAATCGGTTAACCTCAATTGTAAGTGTAACGTTTTCTAACTGATTAGGGAACTTCTTTACAATAGAATTTAATATTTCTTTTTTATTCTTGTTTTTTATAGCAACATAGTTTCTAAATTTTATTCTTAGCTCACTAGGTAAATCTTCCAAATTAAACACTAATGCGCTACATTGAGGAATAAAATCAAATCCCTTCTGCGTTCTTATTATGGGCTGAGTATAATCAATTTTCCCTATTTTTTCCTCAAGCTCCTTAACGCTATTTAGGTACTTTTTATTTATGAAATAGGTTACAATCCACTTTATTTTCTGTGGATCAGGATCTAGAACCTGTTCAATTTCAAAGGATTTTTCCATTTTTGGATTAATGATATTAACTATTCTTTTCCCAATTAAACTTCTCAATTTCTCAGGATTTCTTTCAGCAAGATTCCATATATTTTTCTTAGAAATACAGCGGTGTAAAAGGTTAATTACCAGATAAAAGTTATCATTAAATTTTCTAACTTCTGTTCTTACGTAGGGATATATAATAAAATTTCCTACTCTCTTTTCGTCTTTTTTCAATAGTAAATTCATCCTAAATTCGACCTCTTTTAGTATTCGGGAAAGTAAACGCTCTTGTATTTCTTCAGGAAGATCGTAAAAATTTATTTTTTTAATTTTTTCAACTTCTGAATCATTTTTTAAATCTTCACAACTAACAAAATATCTATTATCCTTTTTTGTAGATACACCTTTTCTCTTTCCAACTTCTCTATAATACTCTTGATCACTTTCAAATATCCTTATAAATCTATATTCATAAACCCCGTTCTCTAAGATGTGAGAAACAACTTCTTCTTTAATCTTAAACCAATTAGTCTTTACCACCTCTTCCATTCTACCCACCTAAGAGCTTTTCCAACTCATCGTCCAACGAACTTTTAGCTTTCTCAACTTTATTTTTCTCCTTAACAAAAAGTTTTCTTAAATCTTTAAATTTCATACTCTGAGAGGAAAAGAAAATCTCTAACTCATAATTTCCACTTTTCAACTTTGGAATTGTGAATTTTAAAGAAATCGAATTATTCGGTTTAATTTCTTTTATTGTCTTTGTTAAAATCGATTTTGATTTTAATTTGACTTCTAGTCTAGCATCTTTCAATGATTTATTTGTATTATTCCGAAAAGAAAGAATAAGCTCTTTTTCTGCATTTTCTTCTATTAATAAAGGGTCTATATT
>CAYMVK010000045.1:0-527 GCA_964394105.1 Candidatus Woesearchaeota archaeon
TTTATATAATCTAATACCGTTTGATTATAGGCTACATCTCTATTTTCACATATATAGTTCCAAGTATTGATACAATCTTCTAAACTTTGTCCTGTTCGTTCTTTGAGCCAATTTCCTATATGGTTATATATCTCTTCTCTGTTTCTAATATCTGGCGATATAATATATTCCAACTTTTGAATAAAATTATATAACAACTTAATAAGATCTTTTGCTTCCTTTTCATTTAACTTTTTTAACTTTTTATCTCCAAATTTACTTAAAATCGTCCTCATCTCTTCTAATATTGAATCAAAATCTGACTTCATCATATAAAATCCTCCTCTATGTTTTATTTTGCTTCTTTTATTAAAAATATAACCATATAGCTGGCATGCTATGTGCCATCCTTGTAATTATTTATTCAAAAAATTAACGTAAGGAACTTAATTATTTTTTTCGATCTCTTAACTTATATCTGGAAACTTTACAAAGGCTATATATTTTATCTTTTCTCCACTCCCTTTTTCTTCATCCCACATACGGAG
>CAYMVK010000045.1:537-4091 GCA_964394105.1 Candidatus Woesearchaeota archaeon
CCAAAGGAAATACAGGATATTCTGTATATTTATCCTTTTCTTTTTCAATATACATCTCTTCAGGGATTAAATATAGATGGTCTTCTGTTCTGCTTTCTATCTGCTCCTTAGTGAGGTTACGTTTCGTTAATACTTTTTTAATCCAGATTATTGTGGGGTCATTATCTCTTTCATTTATCTCTTTTACTTTCAACACCTTTAGCTTTCCATAACCTGTATTTTTATCAGATCCTATAAAACAGATCTTGTCTGTAAGGCTTTTAAGAAATTCTGAAATATTACTTTCACTGCTTAGAACTTTTATCCCCCCAATAAATTCCACAGGTTTTATAAATTCTCTTTCATAAAGCATCCCCTCTTCACTGGTATTGGTTAAAGGATCTATAGAGACTTTAAGTTCTGAGGAAATAAACTTTTGTGCAAACTGTTCTTCGATTAAATCACCCCATTTGATCTGATATTTACCATTTCTCTCTCTATGCTCTTCACATCTATCTCTGTCTTTATCCTCTTCTATTTTAGGCAGATAAACTTTATCTCCATTTTTTATATAAAAATTTGTAAGGCAGAGCTTTTTCCATTCTTCTTGTGCTTCTCTATAGTTAGTTCCTTTTTTCTCAATAGTGTAAAGTTTTACAAGCGCTCCCCATACTGTCCAACCTGGAATAAAAAATTCTGTTAGATAAAGTATATTGTACTGTCTTTTTGTAACTGCTACAGGGGATAGAGCTTTAAAAAGAATACAATAGAGCTTTTCCATTACTTTCCTCCAGCTTCATTCTGCATTGCTTTTGCCTTATAACGGCCATATATAAGCATCTTTTCAAGAATCGTTTTTGTAAATAATGTTTTTGTAAGGTCAGACGAGATTTCATTTAAAAAAGCGTCTTCAATCTTCTCCCTTAGATCATCATCATGTTTAATTTTTCTAATTAAATTCAATTTCTGCAGTATCCTTGCAGTCTGTATTAACATAGCCCTGTGAGGCTCTTTATCCTGGGATTTTAGCCATATCATATAAGCAAAAGGACCATCTTCAACAAGAACTCCTAGAGCCTTTGTAATTTCGGTTTCAAACTGTGAGGAAGAAAATACAAACTGTAACTTAACGGCCTTTATTAACTTTTGTATTCTCTCTCGCTCTTTACTTAACGCACTTATTTTATTAAAGTCAAATCCCAATAACTTCTTTTTAAATGGGTAAATTACCCATGTGACAATAAGGTATTTTTCTATATCTAACAAAGGGCTATTTAATATTTCTGAAATTTTATTTTCAATTTTGTTTTTTAATTTATTTATATATTCTTCTTTCTTACTTTTATCAAAATTGTCGGTTTCTTTAGGATCTTGAAACTCATTTACAATATTCTCAAATTCCACTAAATTAATTGTATTGTTTAATCTTTCTGTATTTAGTTCACAAAAACTACTCAACAGCTCCATTCCATATTCAGCACAGATTTTATCAAGATTTTTCACAGTCTTACTACTCATTGTTATCCCCTCCATATTCTCTAATTTATTTAATTTTTTCTGTAACTTATCCAGTGTGATAAAATAGACCTTAATCTTTTTATATCCACAGACCTTCAAATTTTGTGTAATTTTCCTCTCAAGGTACTCTATGACTTTTATAATAGATTTTGTTTTTTCTTCTCCCACCAGCAGATAATAAACAACTCCCTTATCCCATAGTGTCTGAAATAATAACCTCTTCTCTTTACCTTCAAGTACACCAGCAAGAATAAGCAGAGTATCCACAAGCTTTTTAGATAGATTCCTTTCTAGTCTCTCCAATGTTTCTTTATTTGATAGGTCTTGAATTTTACCAAAATTTTTGGCTTCTATAATATAGCATCTGTTTTGAGTCAGTCCAAAGCCCACAAAGTCAGATGAAGTAGGTGTATTATTAATACCATAAAAAGAAGAGAACCGTGATTTAAGCAGATCAAATTTAATAAATGCCATAAAAGAGGACCTGGGAAAATCTATTTTAAAATCAGACTCTATTATTGACCTTCCATTTATTAGGAAATCTCTCCACATTAAATTAACTCCTACTCTTCATACTCCTGTTCTTCCTCATATAGATTATAGAATGTATTCAGTAATGGAAGTAAATCTATTCCCCTTTCGTCAATTTCCAGTTTTTCAGGGACACCATCTGTTTTAAAAAGATATGCTCTAATTTTTTCTCTTACTTCTGGCTTCTTCTGTAAAATATTGTTTACTTTTTTCAGAAGATAATCACTGTGTGTACTTATAAAGATCTGTACTCCCTTTAAAGCTAAATCTACAAGCAACTCCCCCATCACAACCTGCCATTCAGGATGTAGATGTTCTTCTGGTTCTTCAAGGAATAAAATCCCACCAGGTGTTATTAACCCCTGTTTTAAAGCCAGATAAATAAGAGAAAATGTCTTAAGACCACTTGCCACTCGTTCAATATTTACCCGCTCTCCTTTAAACAAAGCTATAATTTTACCCTGTTTAATGGAAAAACGCACATTAATTTTATCTTCTAATTCCTTTAACAGTTCATCCCACTTTTTTGCTCTTTCAGGATATTCAAGATACATGATCCGGGTAAGAAAGTCTGTAACTGTCTCTGAAACTCCAAAACTGCCTTTATGTTCCTGAGTAAAAATATTTATAGCAGAATATACATTTAAAACATCTGGCATGGAAATAAAGTTTACTGTATCTGAGCTTAGACCTTCTATGAGATTACTTTTAAAAGATGTTTTTTTCCTATCATAAATAGAAAGCTCAACTTCACTATCTTTTATTTTTATTATAACCTTTGCTTCCTTTTCCTTCCATCTAATGAGTTTTTTAATACTCTTTTCCTGAAATACATACTGTAGCTTTTTTTCTATATCACCACCACTCCTTGATATAACATTCAACATTGAATACAAAGTCATACTCACATAAGACTTACCACTCCCATTCGGACCTATAAAAAAGTTAAGCTCCTTGAAATCTGCCTTCCACTCCTTTACAGGTCCAAGGTTCTTTATCTCTATTTGGCTAATCATGAATCACCCCTACAATTATTGTTTATCTCTTCTATAATGATCAACAATTCTTTATTTTTATCTATATCCTGCTTTAACTTTTTTGAAAACTCTCTTACATAACTACACCACTTGTTAAATAACTTCTCAAGCTCTTTCTTCCTGTCTGAATCAACGTCTTCTTTATCTTTCTCCTCTTTCAATCTATCAATAAAGTTTTTCACACTCTTCCAGTACTCTCTTTCATCAAGAAAAGAATCGGTTTTAACCTCAATCCTTCCAAATCCTCTTGTTCCCATTCCACCAATTCCAAGAGATGAAAAAAGCTTAAAGCCTTTTTCAACTGTTTCAATTACTTCTTCTATAGAATTAACCTTTCCATAATTTTTTGGATTTTCATAGGTTACCTCAAAGATAAATACTGTTCCTCTTGGCAATGCTTCATAAGTAAACAAAGCTCCGCTTTCTGCTGTTCCTGTTACTGGATTTATTGAAACTGAAGTTCTTGTCTCAAGATTTGAATTTACAATG
>CAYMVK010000046.1:0-1340 GCA_964394105.1 Candidatus Woesearchaeota archaeon
CAGTCCGATAAGCATTATTCTGCTTTTTCCCAACAGAGAGGAGGATTCCTTACCCAACAACTCGACAAGTTCATCGTAAAGAGTTTTCATCAAGTGCTCCCTGAGCGTCAAGCCTGGAGGAGGGCCTGTCTCTAAACACTTCCTCCTTACATTGTCCGAAATACGCTTAACAAGCTCTACGCTAACGTCAGCCTGTAAAAGGATCCTTTGAAGTTCACGAATAAAACTCTCTACTTCTTCCTTTCCAATCTTTTTGGAGGTTAAGATACGTTTCATCAAGCTGCTGAGTCTTTTACCTAGCGATATCATACTCTGTATTTATACAGTTTCTTTAAGTTTTAAAGATATTTGAGTATTCTGGAAACTATTAATTGTGGTCGACGAAAATAAGATAAAAGAGTGGGTAAAGGAGAAATTAAAAGAAGGGTTTGACCTACAGACGATAAAAGAAGTTTTAAACAATTGTATTTAGAGGAAGAGACTAATAATCTAGAAGCGGTTGGATTCTCTTCCACTGTAAAATCAACCAAAAATTTCTAAAGACTAAGTTGGCTTCGTTCTTTGTCATGTGATACTGTAGGAAATAAAATTGAAGAATTGCGTTTGTAGGATTTAGTCCTTATTAAATTTTCAATTCTTCACTTCTACGGTTCTTTTTCTTCAATTTGCGCATTTGATTATTTACTGGTTTTAATTTTCCATTTCTGAAAATTATATGACTTTATTTGAAAAGTCGAAGCAAAGATGAAAAGTGAGTATAAATACCTAGATATTATACCTTTTTTTAACAAGTTTCTTTGCTACATCAACAATCTTTTTCTTTAAAATGTTAAACATGATTCAACACCATTCTAGATTTATAGAACGATTTTAAAATACTTATTGTGGATAAATTAACTCCACGTATGGGTCTTTTTTATGTTTTAATTCTTCATGCAGTTCTATTCATCATATGGTATTTAAAATTTCAAGATTATGTTCCAGTGTACGATCAGTTGTTTTATCTTAAAATAGAAGACGAAGTGGTTCAAAAGTTATTGAAAGGTAATATAGATGTTGTGTTTTCATATTACGGTAATCGTTTTAAATTTCCTAATACTTACTGGTTCTTTGTATTAGTTTCACCATTTTATATCTTACTTGGACCAACTTTAGAGTTTATACTGTTAACAAATTTCGTTTTTACGACAATTTCCCTTATTTTGATATACAAAATAGGGAAAATTCTATACAACAGAATTTTGGGCATTATTTCAGCATTTATATTCTTAACACTTCCTACAACCTACTGGTTCTCAAAGTTTTTCTTCTTAGAAGTGCCAGTTGTTACATTTCTTTTA
>CAYMVK010000046.1:1440-4051 GCA_964394105.1 Candidatus Woesearchaeota archaeon
CTGAATGAACCAAAATTTTACTTGTATCCTTTTCTGATTATGCTTATCCAACTAGGACCACTCTATTTCTTGCTATTGTCAATACTTATGATTCTAATATTTATCAGAAAATTTAGTCTCCCAACTAGTTTGAAATACTGCTTTTGTTTGTTTATCACAAGTAATGTGATATTCTATGTAGTCTATTTCTATCTCTTTATACATCCTGTAGTGAAGAATCATTATCCATTTTTTCCGATAGTTGTATTTCCTCTAGGATGGTTTATCTTGAATTTAAGGAAAAAAACAAAAAGCCTTCTTTTAGTAGCAATAGTTTTGTTCAGTTCTTTTTATTCAATTTTTGATATAAGTACAAACATGTTTTATGGCAAAATGATTAAAATGCAAACTTTCAAAAAATTTGAAACAGTTTCTCCTAATAAACCTTGGAGTATTAGATTGGAGTATAATGGAGAGGAACGAGGCTTTATGTTTAATCTTTCAGAGTTAAAAAGAATGGCTACAAAAGTTTCCAAAAAAAATAAAACATCGATAGTGAGCTATATGACTTTTTCTCCAGTAGTAGGAGATGGGCTTGAGTTTTGGTTTCTGAAAAACGGTTTTAATAAGACAAAGAGGATACCACTCATATGGGACTATAACTTAACAAAGAAAAAACTTTTACAAAAAATAATGGAAACAGATTACGTTCTAGTTAGTGATATGGAAATGATAAGATTTCCAGGCGAGAACGTTTATAGAGATCTTTACTTTGATTTCATTACTAACTCATCTCTCAGAAGCATGTTTACTCTTGTAGGAATTTTCAAACCGATAAAAGATAAGAGTTTAACTGTGCTATTACTTGAGAATAAACGTGTAAATTAAGTAATAATTTCAACATCTTTCTAATATCTTCAGGAATATTATTGAGTAATACTTTATCTCTAGGTGGATAACTTATATCGAAATAACTTAAAAATACTACATGAATGAGAGAAGATGAATTAAAACGTTGGGTTGAGGAGAAATTAAAAGAAGGGTTCGAACCTGAAGTCCTTAGAAAAGTTTTGAAAGAAAGAGGTTTTAACAGTTTTATTGTTGATGACGTTTTACCGAATCGTAAAAAGAGAGAGTTAGATGGTCTGAAATTTAACAAAAGGCGAATTAGTCTAATTCTATTAATGACGTTTTTTTCCCTTATCTTACTTTTAGGAATTTATAGAATTACAAGACTCAGAAATACAAATATTATTAGGAGCGATCTAACTAACCCTACAGATTACGTAAATACTCCAATGTCTGAACCTGTATTTATTGAAGAAAACATAATCCCTATTACACCTAATCCAGATTTGATTTTTGACACAAGTAAATACTATGCGAAATTCAATGTGACGGAAAAAGATGTTTTGAGATTTACTACAGATATAACTCACTCTTGGGTTTGGCTTATGGGAGAAGAAATTGAGTACGAAGACACCTACCCATGGAGAGGCGACGCGTATTATTATGAATTTGATTTGCCTCGGAATTCATCTAACAGGGGGGTTTTTGTTCTTCATCCTAAGAGAGATAAGAGCTGTAGAGAAATCTTTACAGAAGTAAATATACCTAACGATACAAGGAATTACTATTTATGTATAAAATCTGCTAATATTGCAAAAATGATAGGAGTAAAAAATGTACCTGCCTGTGTGGATGTTATAATGAGGGTGTCTATCAAGAGTATAGGGAATCCCATAAATAATAAAACGTACTATATAATCGTAAATTGGACAGAATGGAAATATAATGTTATAAATCTTAACAATTGGAAGAATGAAAAAGTTTTAATTAGAATTGAGGGTTGTCCTGGTGGCCCTTGTGGCGAGTGGTCTCATGAATGGTTAGGGATCGATAAAATTTTTGTAGGACATAATGGATAAAAAGAAACTCCTACGTATAAGTATCAACTGATGGAAAGAAAATTTTACCATTTTTTTTCTTCAAAGTTATATTTGGGTAAAAGTAAGGAACCGATGTCAAAGGAGTAACCACATAAGCAATTGTAATAGTAAAAATGTCTTTTTGTGTTAAAATTTTATGTTGAAGTTTACCATTCATAAAGCTATAAATCCAATTTTTTAGAAGATAGCGCAGAAAAATGTTAGATTTGAGCATAATTTTGAAAGGATGAGACATTCTATCAAAGTTGATAATTGGTTCTATATGATTCTTTTTAACCTTAAACATACCCACGTATCTTATTGGGCCTATATCCACATTTATTCCATATGGGAGGAGCCTTTTTCTTAACATCCATAGGAAAAGAGTAAAATTATAGAAATAGTTCTTAGACAGATTGGTAAAATTAAAAGATATTTCATCTAATATTTCTTCCAAAGTAAGACATTCGTAATCGTCCAATAAGAATTTACCTCCGGGTGTTAAAGAAAGAAATATTATACCTCTAATGAAGTCAACATTGTTTAAGGCAAATTTCAAAAGTGTGGGTATTTCATGTTCATTTATGTTTTTACCAATTCGTGAAGAGATGAAAGTAGGGATATGAAGTTTTTTTAGATTTCTTAGAGCTAAAATTTTTAGGTAAAGCGACCTATCGTCCCCAACGAGCTTCTTGTTAGTAGAG
>CAYMVK010000047.1:0-779 GCA_964394105.1 Candidatus Woesearchaeota archaeon
CTATTTCATTTAGTCACCTATTTAAATAATTTTTGATAACTTTTTTATCAAATTTCTTTATATTATCTGGAAAGAATCTTATATAGTATGGCTTTAATTCTATCAATGAGAATTTTATAGTATAATCTCTCTTTTCCTTTTTGATATAATCTTCTTCTGTTTCACCAGCTATGAAAAATATCTTATCTTTTATACCATTTATCTTTACCCAGGCCGGCCTAAATAAATCTATATAAAGATGAAAATATGGATTATCATGAAAGATAAAATAATAATTCCTATTTTTTGATTCTTCCTTTAGGTAAAAGAGAATAAATATATATTTTCCTTCGAACTTTTTTATTATTTCCTTATCTAGTAGCTCTTCAAACTCTTTATTCAACTTTTCTATAGGATTTTCATAGATATAGAGAAAATTTGGAATTTCAAATATAATATTTGGCCATGATAGTAAAGGGACGAAAGATGTTCCATAAAGTCTAAAGGAGAACTCTAGCACAGAGTTCCTATATGTAGTAATATGTCTTACAGCCCAATAGTTTCTGAATTTCTCTTTTATCAAGTTATCTAATTCATTTCCAATTAAATAATATAATAAGATCTTCGCTAGCAAAGATTCATCTTTAAACAGCTCATAATAGATTCTGTTTTCTTTTTCTTCTAAAAAGTTTAATAATTCTCTTACTATATTTGAAATTTCTTTCTTTTTTATAATATTTTTGAATATTATCATCTCTTAAAATAAGTAGGTCTTTTCTATGAATAAATATAGTGCAGAG
>CAYMVK010000047.1:789-4016 GCA_964394105.1 Candidatus Woesearchaeota archaeon
CTGCTAAGGTATTCTACTGATAATGAGAGATGTAGAAGATGTTGTGAAGGATAGTTGGGATAAGTATTCTTCTGAGTATGACAAATGTATTATTAGTGGAGAAAAGCATTGGAAAAATTATTTTTATCCAAGAATATCAAAAATAAATGTAAAAGATAAGGAAATTCTAGATATAGGTTGTGGAAATGGTCACATCGTCCGAATATTAAAAGATTACAAGAGATATGTAGGTATTGATCTCTCTGAGAAACTTATCGAAATTGCTAGAAAAAGATTTGGAGACAGAGGAGAATTTTATGTTATGGATGCAGGAGCTTTAGAATTTGATGATGAAAGCTTCGATATCGTATTTTGCCTTATGGTGATTCATAATGCTCCTAATTTTGAAGATTTAGTTAAAGGGGGTTTTAGAGTTTTAAGAAGGAATGGATTATTTGTTGTGATAGAGAATCATCCTTGCTTTAATCCTCCAAATAGAGAGAGATTAGATAAAGATACAACAGTAATTAAAGAATACAGAAAAGAAGGAGTATATAAACATAGAATGAACTCTACAATACCTTATTTTCATAGAACTCTTCAAACTATTCTAAATGAATTTTCAAAGTATGGCAAATTGGAAAAATTTGGGGAGATTTATGAAGACAATAGAACTATATCCAATTTTATATTTATGATTTGGAGGAAATGTTAGAATTTTGTGAGGGTATTATAGAGTTAAAGTTTATTATAGTATTTTTCCTCCTTTAGTTTGTGAAAAACATTTTAACAATTTTGAGTGAAGTCAAAAATTTACCTATAGATATTAACAAAGATGTAAAAATATTAAAGAAATTCAACGGAGCAAACGATGTTTATCTAATTTCAATAAGTGGAGAAAAATATATCCTAAAATATTGCAAAAGAGGGTGGTGTAAGTATGAATACTCTTCTATGAAGAAATTATATGAATTGGGGTATAATGTTCCTAAACCAATATTTTATTACACTATTGAAGAGGTAGAAGATGATTCTTGGAGCTATGGCAATCTAAAAAGAGAAGAAGGGATTTTAATATACAAATATATTGAAGGAAGACCTGTTAGTGATATAATATCAGAGAAAGTCGTGAAAAAAGCTATTAATTTGATAAAAATTTTGCATAATGATAAAAGATTGATACATAATCCTAATTTTGATTATAAGAGAGCAGAAATAAACAGAGTTTTCTTTTACACAGAAAAATTAAATTTGAAAGATATAAGAGATAAAATTTTAGAGTTATTTGATGAACCAGAAAGATATAGATTTATTCATGGAGATTTCAGACCACAAAACATAATAGAAAGTAAAGGAAATTTATTTATGATAGACTTCGAAGGCTCTTGTTACGGAGATCCTATGAAAGATCTCGGTACTTTTATTACAGAATTGGAAAGGCTATGTTATGTGAATAAACTCCATATACCGATAGACAATATTCTCAAATTGTATGGGAAATTTGACGAGGATAGGCTTAAATTCTATATAATAAGAAGATTAATGGTTATTGCCAGATATGATAAAAATATGAGGAAATGGGCTATTAGTAAAATAAAAAGTATTTTACAATTGTCTGGACTTAGATAAGCATTAAAGAGAGACCAATAAGCACAATTATACTTCCTAGCAATTTGATGATATCTATTTGTGATTTTAGTAATATTACAGATATTATTATTGTAAGAAGAGCATTTGCATTTATTATAGTCAATACATAACCTGGATTAGGAGAATTTTTTATTGCATAAGCCATAGAAACATTTGCAATAGTTCCAAAGAGCGCTGCAAGAATTATAAGTGGAATATGATTTTTAATTACGCTTAATTTAACTCCCATAGATTTTAAGAAAATTCCTAACATTATAGATGCAAATATAAAGTAAGAGAATGATATTAACTCTGGTTTTAATCTTTGTTGAGTTAAAACCTTATAAACTATTGAAAGGAAACCAAAACCCACCATAGATAATAAACTGGCAATAATCCAATTCATAACAATATAAATGAAATTCTAGCCCTATATAAAATTGTAAAGTATAATCAATTTTGACTTCTCCTTCTCTCAAATAATTTTACATAACCTTCTCTTATTTCTTTACTTTTTATACCTAAATTCTTTGCCAATTTTTTAATATCTTCCCAACTTTTACCTTCTATTTCAACAAATTTCCCGAGATCCTTAATATCATCTAAATTTATTTCAAATTCCTTGAATTTCCATCTTTCTCTATGTTTTACTATTTCTAAAACTTTCTTAAATCCAAGTACTTCAAAAAAAGTTAATAATTTTTCTTTTTCAATATTTATTTTTATTTCCTCTTCTCTCCACTTACCTTCTTCTCCTGTTTTTACAGTTAAGATACTCCAATTTCTAATTCTGAGAATCCATCTTTTATCTTTATCTAGAATATGCCTTAGATATATATCATGATCCTCTCTTTTTTCTATAAAGCTCGCTCCAATTTCGATCAACCTCTTTCTAATTTCATTAAAAGTATTTACTGGAAATCTAAGTTCTATTTCTAACTCTTTGTCTTTAACCATTTTAATAAACTTAACTAATAAAAGTGGAATCAAGTATTAGAAATTTTCAACAATTTCAATAATTTTGCAAATTTTATCCAAATTTTAACTCATATAGGTAATTGGAAAGAAATCAAATATTCTTTATTCTTCAAATCCTTTAACATCCTTTTGACTAAGATAAAACAATTTGAAAATTATCTTTTATACATAATATTCCTTTATATTTTTCTTTGTACAACTTTGTATAAAGACAATCGCAAATGAGATATCCATCTGTGGTTAATATATCCAGATAATATCGATATTTCTTACTTTTTTCATCAATAACATCGTTAAACAGCTTTAGTACTATACTCTCATTGCATACGAGATCTTTTACTTTGAATTTTTTGTTATTTAACCATTCTGTAGATTCTATAAACTTCTTGTAAAACAGAATTTCATCTTCTTCTTTGAATTGATTTATATGTAACTTATCTTTCCCTAATAGTTTGGAAAAAAGTAGAAATAATGTGAGATCCATTAGATATCTTTCTATCTTAAGTGATATATCTTTTTTGAAATCGTCAAAGCTATCATAGATAACATAAAAATATGAATTTTCATAAAAATCACGCAAATCTCTTACAATATCTTCTAAAAGTTCAAATAAAAGTAATTTTTTGTCTATGGGTATATCT
>CAYMVK010000048.1:0-483 GCA_964394105.1 Candidatus Woesearchaeota archaeon
GTTTTATATATATAGTAATGCCTTTTCCCTTCTTTTCTCATATATCTTTTTAATAAACCCAAATTAAGAAATTTTTTTATGTATTTTCTTGCAGTTCTTTCTGTAACTTTAAATTTTTTTGTAAAGTATTTTATGGTAAACTCTTTTTTCTCCTTTAGAAGCTCTAAATATATTCTTACCTCTTTGCGGGATAAGTCATAAATCTTGAGTAAATTCTCCAAGTATTTTCTTATCATGATAACCTTTAAGAGTATGAAACTTTATATTCACTGTGAAACTTATCTTTCATACTGACAATGATAGACTTAACAAACCCATATGTGATAGGAGGAATAGTAGCAGCAATTGTCATCATTGCAGTAGCAGTGTGGTACTTCAAGTTCAAGGAATAGAAGACACCCTTCTTTTTTATTCTTTATTTTTTATTTTAAAGTGGGAAGTATATTTTTAACAAAAACATTTAAAGCATTCAAACAACTAGAA
>CAYMVK010000048.1:493-3878 GCA_964394105.1 Candidatus Woesearchaeota archaeon
TTACGACAGTATGAAAAAAAATAAGTTAAAAGAGAAATCCTTTTGGTTTAGGCTTTTTGCCTATCTGAGAAGAGGTTATGCGGTTTATATAGCCTTTATAATAGGAGCTTTTAATTTTGTGGTAATTCAGTATAGACTTTTGATAGAATATGTTCCATATCTCAAGATTATGTTTCCTAGAATGATTTATTTTATAGTTTTTGTTGCTATAGCCGGCATACCTATAACTATTCTTGTGGGTTGGTGGGATTATAAAAGAGGGGTTTGGAAGGAAGAAAGTAAAATTATGTGGAAAGAAAATCCGGCTTATAGAGAGTTGATCGAGAAGTTAGAAAAAATAGAGAAAAAACTGGAGAATTTGGAAACAAAGTTGAAAATAATTAAAAGATGAGAAAAATCATCAACTTTTTAAAATTATTTTTTATAAACCTCTTTTTTACGAGGAATATACCTTTAAAAGTTTTCTTTGGCAGAGCTCTAATGAAGAAAGAATATTTTAAGATAAAAATGGAGGGAGAAGAAATGTTAATACACTGGAGAGGTTGCATTGTAGCTATATTGGCTAGATACAAAAGATATAATCTATATTATCGTGGAGGTAGATGGTACATAGAGTACAATAATCTCAAAATATCATCTAAGAAATTATTTAAACTTAGTCCCTTGATTTCAGAGGATTTGGAAAAATTATATAAAGTATTCGATTATAGAGGCAAAAATGTCATTGATATAGGTGGCTATATTGGCGAAACTGCACTTATTTTTAAAAAGTGGGGAGCTAAGAAAGTATTTATATTTGAACCATTGAAAGAAAACGTAGAAGAAGCTAGAATAAATATAAAGCTTAATGGATACTCGGAAGAAGATATTAAGATATTTCCTTATGCTATTGGTTGGGATGGAAAAAGAATTGTTAAATACTGTGAAGAGTCTTATGAGAAAACCGATTTTGGTTTAAGGGAAGGAAATGCCAGTATGATGTCAGAAGGTTGGTCATGGAAAAGAGTTATAGATTTTGCCTTGAAAAACAAAGTAGATATTATAAAAGTCGATTGTGAGGGTTGTGAAAGATACCTAGTAGATATTCCTACAAAAGAAATTGAAAAAATACCTTTTTGGGTTATAGAGGCCCATTCTAAAGAAATAAAAAGTAAGTTAATGGACAAATTTAGAAATTTCAAAGTCTTAAAGGAATTTGAAACCTATCCAAATATATTTGTAATTGCCTTAAGTAAATTCTGAGGGATATTAATTTGAAAAGGTTTCTAGATTATTTAGATAATCTTTTATTTTATTGAGACAATCCTTCCATTTCCCAAATTTGTATTCTACCTTGTTATCATCCACGTTATAAATTACATAACCTTTGGAACTTGTACATCTAATTCTGTATTTCTCAACCCATGGATCTTTAACTTTTATAGTAGCTAGTCCGAAATTTTCTGAAAAAGCATAATCAGAAAATAATATATTTTCATAATTTTTCTCTTTATTTATGAATGCTTTTACGAAATTTGGTAAAGATGTTAAAGATATAACCTTATTTTTCATTTTCTTTATTTTTCCATCACTTTTTTTAATCCAAAGAGGGACTTCGACTAATTCATTAAATAATCCCCATTCATGTCCTATATACTTCTTTTCCCACAACATTTGGCCATGATCTGAAGTGAAAATTATTAAGTATTCTTTTTCATTTTTTAGACTATTCAAAATCTTGGGTAGATATATTTTCAAGAAATCTCTTAATGTGGTAAGCGATTGAGGATAACCTTTTTTGAAGCAGGATATCTTTATCTTTTGTAGAAAAGATATTTCTTTTTTATTGGTACTATCTGTATTAGCATAGAATAAATTTCTTATATTTGTTGACAACATACTTATTATTTTTTCTACTGGAGAATATGGCTCATGAACTTCCATTATGTTTGAAAAAATGAACAAATCAAAGTCCGATTCAACTTGCATAGTTTCTAAAATTTTATTAAATATTTCTTTACTCCTTTTTACCTCTCTTTTCTTGGTTAGAAACATAAAAGGAGTTTTAACTAATCTACTATAGAGAATTTTCATACAAG
Source organism: Candidatus Woesearchaeota archaeon (assembly GCA_964394105.1). Taxonomy (GTDB): domain Archaea; phylum Nanobdellota; class Nanobdellia; order CAYMVK01; family CAYMVK01; genus CAYMVK01. The sequence goes on from CAYMVK010000048.1 coordinate 2,572, forward strand.
ATAGAAAGAGTTTAGGTCTCAAGAGAAGAAATAATCTATCTACAATATACCCAGAATCTCGTATTTTATTTATTAATTTCATTTCTTCTTCATCTGGGTCGTAACAGAGTCTAAAGTATCTATAGTAGTCAAAGCCATACCATCCTAGTGAATTCACTAAATAAGGATTTGCAGTGAACCAGGCTATTTTGAATCCGAGTATTCTTACATATTTTAGAATAGAATCATATTCCCAAATTGGTTGATAAATTAAATCCTTCTCAAATGGTTTTTCATGAATGCCATGTTGTGAAGGATATAAACCAGTAAACATTGAGAAATGACTAGGTATAGTCCAATTAGATGGAGCAATTGCTTTAAAATACTGAAAACCCAGTTTTTGTAATATATTTCCAAGATATTTAATACCATAATCATTTCTTAATGTATCAAATACTATCCAAAGTATTTTCATGATCTAAAAGTAAAGATTTAAACTGATTTTATACTTTAGGTGATTATGTTAAGTATTGAATTTAAAGAAAAGAAGTCAAAAGAGATAATAAAAGAGGCATTTGAGAGATTTGACAACTTAGGCTTGTTTTGGAGTGGAGGAAAAGATTCAACAGTAATGCTTTACCTTGTTTTAGATGTTATAGAAGAAAATAATTTTGAAGAACCTTATGTAGTAATTTTAGATCCAATTCCCTTTGAAGAGAATGTGAAATTTCAGACTGAACTTGTAAGAAAATTAGGTTTGAAGAAGGTAGTGGACTTTAGGGAATTAATAAAAGAGGAATATAAGGAAAAGGCAAAACCTTTCGGATTGGATAAAAAGAAATGTTGTTACTGGTTGAAAGTAAAACCTTTAAATGATTTCATTGAGAAATATAAAATTGATGGTTTATTTGTTGCTATAAGGTGGGATGAACATCCTGAAAGGGGAAAAGAAAAATATTTTTCTGAAAGAGAAAATCCCAAGCATGTTAGAATACATCCTATGCTTCATTGGTCTTGGTTAGATGTTTGGTTGTATATAAAAAAGAGAAATCTTCCAGTAAATCCACTATATTTTAAAGGTTATACTAGTTTGGGTTGTAAAATTTGTACATCAATTGTCAAAAAAGATGGATTCAAGAATATAGACGAAATAATAGAATTTATAAAAGAGAAAAAAGTTTCAGAAAGAGCGGGAAGAGATATTGATAAAGAGAGGATTATGGAAAATTTGAGAAAATTGGGTTATTTTTAAGATGAGTAAAATATGTATTCTAGCAGGTGGAGGTGGACACTCTGCATTAGCTGAGATTATATGTGAAATTCTGAAA
>CAYMVK010000049.1:0-236 GCA_964394105.1 Candidatus Woesearchaeota archaeon
CAATAATATATACACCATTAAATGGAGAAAACTGATATTCAATGAAATAAAAAATTTATACTTCTCAACAGCATTATACCACGGACTAAAAAACAAGATTAAAGAAATTAGAGACGTAGTTGCGCGTGGAGAATGGGTTGACATAAATAAACTAAAAAATCATTTTGAAAAATTATATAGAGAACTCGGTTTAGATATAAACAGAAGATTCCTAAATAGAGATGTAGAAGACATAA
>CAYMVK010000049.1:246-3871 GCA_964394105.1 Candidatus Woesearchaeota archaeon
TCGAAAAAGAGCTAAAAGAACTTGAAAATCGCATTAAAAAAGAATACATAAAGTACAAAGACGAACTTTTCAAAAATGTCAACGAAAAAATAAAAGATACAATCAAAAAATGGCAAAAAAATCCAGATTAACAATCAAAAAATCAAATAAAAATCTCTCTTCTGTTATTTAAAGTGGCATTTGAAGGTGGCCAAACATACAAAGTATATGAAACAACGCCAATTACCATATATAAGGACTTACCATTTATAGTCATACTCAAAGAATATGTTAAGGATATGGAGTCCTTTATGTCTACTCTACGTGACGCTTTAGATCCATCTAAACCCATTATAAGAAACATCTCAAATCTTAATAGTAATGAGTATAGCAATTTGATCAATGCTTTGAGAGGAATCTACAAGTTTATTGTACTAGGTGATCCAACAGGTTTGAATGTATTTAGTAGAGAGTTGATGAATGCTTATGAAAAAGTTAAGGATAGAAAGAAAAGTACAGCTAATTTCTACCTTAAAGTTCTAAAATCTCTATCATATACCTTTTATTAATTATCAACCTTAAAAAGGATCATGAACTCGAAGCTAGTAGATCTAGTTGATAAGGTATCATGTAAGTTATATGATTCCTCGGCTAGACCAGCTATACGGGATGTAGCAAATATTCTTGACAGGTATTGGTTTGATAAGAGTATATTCTTTGTAGAGCTACCTACTGGGTATGGAAAAACGACATTATCTATAGCTATTTCTGTTTTAACTAGGAATATAGGGTTTAAAACAATTATTGCTTATCCAGTAAGAACTTTATTAGAGGATCAGTTCGATAAATTTAGAGTCTTCTTTGAGCAAGATATCTTAGGCAAGAGATATATGCATAACCCAGATTCTAAATATCTAATAAAGCCAGTTACACTTACAACAATAGATACACTATCGATGGTGATGTTTGGCATTTCACCCGAAGATCTAAATAGAGTATTGAGGGAGTATTGGAAAAAATGGAGCGGAACTTTGGAAAGTACATTAGGACATTATCTTTTCTCTTGGGCATCACATGCATTATCGACGATCATATTAGACGAATTCCATCTACTTACAGATACTACAAAATCACTTACATTTTCACTTGCTCTTCTAAAATTAGCATTACATAATGATCAGCGAGTCGTAGTATTATCAGCTACACTGCCGAATGCGATGATTGATGTCTTAAATAGAGAATTATCAGGATATAGAGATAAGATAATAGTAGTTAGCTTTACGAAGCAGGTTAATGATGTTTCTAAAGAGGTGGGTTTTAATCAGTTTTCAGTATATGATGAAGAATATACTAATAGTAGACTAAGTAAAAAATATAGTATAAACCTAGAGAAATTAGATTCTAACACTAAATTCGACAAGATAAAGTTGTGGATTGAAAGGGAGATGGGAAAATTTAGTAGGGTGATTGTAGTTTTTAACACTGTTAATGATGCAGTTGATTTCTATAAAAACATAAAAGATTTAGAAGTGCCAAAAATTCTATTGCATTCTCGGTTTACAGAGGTTGATAGGAAAGAGAAGATTAATAGACTGAAGAAGATGATCTCTCAAGATAACTATATAGTTGTTTCTACCCAAGTTATTGAGGTGGGTGTAGATATATCATCTAACTTATTTATATCTGAGTTGGCCCCAGCATCAAGTCTTATCCAACGATTAGGAAGGTTCTTAAGAAGGGATGGGGAAAGTTCCGGAAAGGTATATCTGTGGTATGAAAGTTTAGGAGAGAAATCATATAAAGTATATAACGCTGAGTTAATAGCTAAGACTTTATCTCTTATAGAGAAGTTAAGGAAGGACGAAAACGGAACTATCCGTAGTATTAGTTTCCACTCTCCTATCGGTAATAATGAAAAATATGGCTATAAATACCTACTTAATAATGCATATAGCTCGTCATATTACAAAATAGATAGATATGCCTTAGATAAAATGCTAAGGATTCTCCTAAACCCCACTAGTGGAGTAATCGAAGCTGTAAAACTATTTGTGAAAGCTGAAAATAGTTTTGTCCGAGAAGAATTTTTAATTCCAGTGACCCCAAGGAGTTTAATATCTAACTTGGATATATATTCTTCTGCCGATATATTCATTAAGGCAGCCGTTATTGGTATTCCTCTAAAGACGTTCATGAAGTTAATCCATAATGATGAGATTTCTGAATTTGTATATTTCGATAGAGGAAGTGGAGATCTTGAGATCGGTAGAATATCTGAAGAGGAGCTTGCTAGGTTATGTAGCTGGACTAATCCTTGGATACGTATTTCAAGACTAATCATCGACAAAGAAATCTTGGGCTTTGTTGTAAACCTTAATTACAGTAAAGAATTTGGATTAGAGGTGACGTAATATGAATAATCAAAGGGAACGAATATATAGTTACTATAAAGCTGAGTCTGGAAGAGTTATCAAAGAGTATTTAATTGATCACATAAAGTGGGGATTAGATATAGCCGAGGAAATTATAAATGGGCGTACTGTACGAAATTTCATAAGGGATATATCAGAACGTGCTAAACAGCCATATGATCAAATATTGTTCTGGTTTAAAAAAGCAATAAATTATTCAATAATTCTGCATGATATTGGTAAAATCTTCTTTCAAAATAATAAGAAGATACATGGAGACGTACAGTATATTTCATTTAGAGGTCATGAGCTGCTCTCAGCCTTAATCTGTAAAGAAATATTATATAAGTACCCACTTTTTTATAAAGAGCTAAAGTATGAAAACCTAGTATATTTCAATGACATATTTAAATTTCCAACACTTTTCTCAATCACTTATCATCATCATGCTATGAATATAGAAGTTAGGAAAAGTGCTTTAAATGAATATAATAATCTAGAGATAAACGTACGAGTATATAGACAAGATCTGATGGAAATGTTTTCACTTCTTAATGAGAAAAATGAATTAATAAATATGGCTATAAGCTATATTGAAAGTCTTGCAAAGATGAATGTAAGAGAAATACAAAGCAAAATTGATTTTCAATTGAAAGAAATTTGGGATAGGTACGTAAGAGGAGGATTTATACGTCAATTATCTCTATTACTCCTAACTATACTAACAACAGTGGACTATAAATCATGTATAGGTAGGGGAGGGGAAAGATCAAGGTTTAGAAATGTTCTAGAAGAGTATTATAAGATACTGACAGAAAAATAGCTAATAATACCAAAAAATAAAAATGCGACAACATTTATATATCTCTTGCAGATTATAATCTGTCTCATCATTTAAAAATTAATAAACAAGAAGAATTGATATTTCTATTGAAATAAGCAATTAGAACATTGGAATCTCAAAGAGAGAATTGAAAGATTTTGTTTTGCATACTGATAGGGTCTATAAATGCAAAGAATCTCAAAGAGAGAATTGAAAGTTTTTCTTTTTTGGGTGGTTTGTTATGAAGAGGGTTTCTAGAATCTCAAAGAGAGAATTGAAAGCCGGTAAAGCATGTTAAAGGAACTTGCGGATTACCCGGGTAAGAATCTCAAAGAGAGAATTGAAAGCGACGACCGGTTTTTTCCTTTAAGCGACGCGCGATCTCACGGAATCTCAAAGAGAGAATTGAAAG
>CAYMVK010000050.1:0-3066 GCA_964394105.1 Candidatus Woesearchaeota archaeon
CAGTAACTGATGAATCTGAAGAAGTATTTGTAAAAACAGAACCTGGTACTTTTGATAAAGATGTCACTATTAAAATGCAAGCACCTGAAGAAGAAGAGATTGATATTCTTTCTGCGGGTAAGGCTGTTAAACTAGAAATAAATCCTCCCGATGCAAAATTGTTGAAACCTCTTGAAGTTACTTTGAATTTGAAGAAGACAAAAGAGCAAGGAATTGTAAGGCCGTTTAATCTTGTTTCATCTTCTCCTCCTCATATCCTAGAAACCATTAAAGCTCTTAGTAAATCGGACATTCTATTTCGTATGATGAAGAAAAATCTGCTAACAGGAAAGTGGAGTGAGGTGAAAGATTGTTCATTTGATAGAGAAAATATGGTTTTAACAGGAAAATTGGATACGAATGAACCTGTGATAATAACAGCAGTTCCTAATATAGATTTATCTATTTCTGTTAAATCTTTAGAGGAAATAAAAGCAAAAATAGAAAAAGTTATGAATCTAAAAGTAGAACTTAATATGGAACTTTATGACTCAGATGTTATTAGAGAAATATTTGGTGGAGTATTGGGGTTAAATTACGAATTTACAGTTAAAAATGTAGACACAGGGGCTATTTTGGCGAAAAAAACTGTTCAGAAATTTTATATGGCTGTAGATGGTTTTAAGCCAGAATTCTCTGAAGAACTTTATAAAGATGTTGGAGCGATTTTCGTAATTGATCCAAATGCTTCTAAAGGGCAAGGGTATATTATTTATGTTGATTCTTTAATCAATAAAAAAGAAAAAGAAGAAGGTCCGATAAATGTTGGTGAGGATGGTGAGGATATAGATAAATTTTTTCAAAATGTGAATTTTTCATTCTCAATAACTGAGGATGCCACAATATGCGTAGATCTAGTTGTTAAGATGAAAACACCATTTGGTATTCTTAGTAGAAATATATCATTAGGTATTATCAAAAAAACATCTGAGATTGATGACCCTCCTTCTCCTGTCTCGTTGGAAAAAGTAGTTCCAAGTACAAATGATATATATATAAAATGGACAAAAAATACCGATGAGGATTTTGATAGATATGAAATCTTATGTTCAGAAGATATGAATTTTACAGAAAAAGATATTGTTTTTCGCTTAAATGTAAATGATCCGAATACTATCGAAGCCACTATTAGCAACTTAATTGACAACAAAGAATATTACCTGAAAATCCGCGTTTTTGATAAATCAGACAATTTCAGTGATAGTGATGTTGAAACAATCAGTACTAAAAATGCTTCTCCTAGTTTTATAAAACTTGATGAACCAATGGACATAACAGCACGATCTGTTAAACTAAAATGGAGCATGAACAAGGATCATGATTTCTACAAATATCAAATCATTTATTATCAGAAGGATGCAACGATTACCAATACTGTGGACATATATATCCGTGGTGTAACAGAGTTTGTTATTAAAGGATTGAAGCCTGCTGAAGAATATGCCTTTAAAGTAAGAGTTTACGATACAGGAGGAGCATATACTGACAGTAATCCTGTTTATATCACAACTGAAGAATATACTTCATTAATGCCCCCTATAATTAAAAAAGCTTTTTACGATGTTAATGAAGATATAGTAAAGGTTTTTTGGCAAAGCACTTCTTATTGCGAAAAAGAATATGTGATAACAGTTTATAAGAAAGTGAATGAGAGTAATCAGGAAAAAGAAAATGTAAATGTTCTTCCAGCAACAGAATATAAATACTATCATTATCATCCAGAAAGAGGTTCTGTATATATATATGAAATTGTTTCAAGAGATGAATTCTCAACTTCTACAGCTGTTTCTACAGAAGTTTATGTTCCAACAGAAGAAGAGACAAGCCCCCCTTCAGCTCCTCAACCCACATACAGTGTTAAAGAAAATTCTGTTACATTAATATGGAAGGATATAAAAACGGCTGATTATTATAGAGTTTTATATTCGTTAGACCAAACTTCCTGGGTCATCTTTGAAACAGACGAGGCATCCATTACGATAAAGAATCTCCTAGAGGAAACGACATATTATTTTAAAGTATCGGCTGTTAATGAATACGGTGAAAGTGAAAGTGATGTTATTTCCATAACGACTGGTAAAATACAAAAACCACCAAAAGTTCCGTCTGATTTTAAAGCAGTGCAAGTGGAACCATATCATGTGGCTTTAAAATGGGAATATGTTTCAGACGCAAAAGGCTACAGACTCTTCCGAAACGATGTTTTAATAGTAACACTTGACAAATTTCAAACTTCTTATGATGATCTAACAGTGCAACCCAGTACAACTTATACTTACTCTCTATCTTCTTACAATGATGTGGGTGAATCAGACAGAATTACTTTAACGTTGACAACGCCTGAGCCACCAAAACCACCAAAACCACCTGCAAATTTCATTGCAAAATATGAAAAACAAGTAGGAAGGGTTGTCCTTTTCTGGGACGATGTTGAAAATGAAACAGGTTATGAAATTAGAAGAATAACTGTAGGTAAAGAAGAAAGTTACTATGTGATTAGACTACGTGAAAATACAACCCAAGCATTCGATGAACATGTTGTCCCTGGAGAAACCTATGTGTATGAGATTTGTGCTTATAACAATGTAGGAAAAAGTGAATGGGTCTCTTCAAATGAAGTGTTTATCGAGATAATCAAGGAACCACCAACAAAACCTGAAAATCTATTTCCACCTAATGAGGCAACGAATGTTCCGACATCTGTTACCTTCTATTGGACTCCTTCTACAGATCCTGATGGTGGTGATGTGTTTTATAACTTTTACATAAAAAGCAGCAAGGAAAATAACTGGCAAGTTGTGAAAAATATAGATGAACATTATATGGAATTTAATAATCTAGATATATCGACGACATATGAGTGGTATGTTGAAGCAGTTGATAATGAAGGTAGTAAAACATCTAGTGATGTTTGGACGTTTAGAACACTTACACCAATTATAAGAAAGACAGTTTATATTTATCTAACAGATGTAAAAGGATTTGTTGGTGAGGAAAAAGGATTACTCCTTGGCTTAAAAAATGCCA
>CAYMVK010000050.1:3076-3791 GCA_964394105.1 Candidatus Woesearchaeota archaeon
GTTAAATTATATAGACAATGATGTGTCATTCGCTCTATCAGATGCTTTACCTAATGATGATATTACTTGGCTATTTAGAATAGTTGTGAGAGCTTCTGAGGAGTATATGGGAGAAATTAGTATATCTGAAATTTTACTGCTAAAAAGTGATCAATCTTCCTTTGAAGATATTGAAATAATACCAGCTCATGTATCGTTTTCATATAAACCATTGGGAGATGTAATCCTTGATGATATTCATCTACCTGTTGGAGGAATAGGAAAAATAGGGGTTTATGTTAAAAACCTAGGGGTAGTAAACGAAATAAGATTTAAGTTTTCGATTTCTGGACCTATTCAAGCTCTTGATCCTGTAATAACTATCAAAGATTGGTCGCTTAGGAGAGAAGGAGCATGGTATGTCATTTCAGGACCCTCTATTGATGCTACTCCAAAGATCAAAGTGCTAGAGTTTACAGTATTACCAACAAAAAATGGACAAGGAATAATATCTGTTACAGATGTTTCTTTTGTAGATAAAAATGGAGCAATAGGTAAACCTCTTCATGAAGATGGGGGTTATATATCGACCAGCCCTCCTTTGATAATCATAGGAAATTCCAAAGATTATATTCAAAAATCTCAAAAGGTAAGTATATATGCAGAAAATGTCCCAGCTGGTTTGAAAATACTGTTACGATTCACATATGATTCAAACATCTTAACTCTGACTGCT
>CAYMVK010000051.1:0-841 GCA_964394105.1 Candidatus Woesearchaeota archaeon
TTATTTCTTTTAGTTTGGGTATTATTTTTTCAATTGTTTTTGGCTGTTTTTCTATTAGGTCTTGGAGGGCGTTGTATGTTACTTCGCAAACATCGGGTTTTTCGTCGACTAGCAGTTCCACTAATCTTGGTATGGTGTCTTCGATTAGTTGGGGGTGTTTTATGCCTATGTCTACTAAGGTTGTGGCGGCATGTTCACGGATAAGTTCATCTGGATCGTTTAGTGCTTCCTTAAGTTTCGGTATGGTGTCTTCGATTAGTTGAGGATATTTTGTGCCTATGTTTCCTAAGGCTGTGACGGCGTATGCACGAACTTCAACATTAGGGTTGTTTAACAAGTCTTTAAGTTTCGGTATTTTATCGAAAATAAGTTCTGGATGTTCGTATGTAACTATGCATATGGCTGCTGCCTTATTTTCATCTACGTCTTTCCATAGTTTTTCCATAGCTTTCTTAACCAAGTTTGGATATTTTTTCCAAATAATGTAGAGTATATCTGTAATACACTCAGAAATGTATTTGCCGTCTTCACTGCGGTCATTAATTAATTCCAACGCATCTACCAAGTCATTCACTTTACCCTTAATTTCATCTACATATTTTTCTGCGACTTTGAGTAAAGTTAAGGCTACTGCTAAACTTTCGCCGTCAGGAACACCTATCATTTCCAACAGTTTTGGCACTGCGTCCATAATTAACTCGGGATATTTTTTCCCAACTTCTTCGATAATATGTATCATAGATATACGGACATATGGGTTGTTATCATCTAATTTCTCTATTAGTTTTGGCATTTTATTCTTAAATAACTCTGGAAATTTTTTTACAACATTCTCTAGAAC
>CAYMVK010000051.1:851-3769 GCA_964394105.1 Candidatus Woesearchaeota archaeon
CTCTAGAACATCTGCTATATGGCCACGGGCTTCTTCACGCCAATCACGATCATTAAAAACAAGGATTGAATGACTTTTTTCATTTTCATACTCGGAAAAACGTCTGTAAGTTTCCATATAGGATTCATCTAATTTCTCTATTAGTTTTGATATTTTGTCTTTAAATAGCTCTGGAAATTTTGATGAAATGCTTTCAAGGGTACATGCGATATAATAGCGAACCTTGCCGCTTTGGTCATCTAATTTCTCTATTAGTTTTGTTACAACATCTTTCAGCAGGCTTAAATCCACGTACTTTAAAAGGTCATACTTTATGTCTTTAAGATTGCTGGCTGCTTTTTTACGTATATCGACATTGATATTATCTAAGTCTCTTAATATTTTCCTTACTTTTTCTCCTATTTTATTTTTGTTCATTTTATCACCTTGTTAGTTTATTATTTGTTGTAGTACTTGTGTTACTATGGTTCCGATTGCGGTCCCTGTTAGGTACATTACTGGCCCTCCATTTCCAAAGACTTGGATGGTTGTGTCGATGATTGGCCACATGATTTTTTCGAACACCCAAGCATTGTTTCCGAATATAGTTTTTGCGATGTAGGGTATTATTTCGTCAGCTAAGATTGTGTTGTTGTTTTCCATAAGCATTCCTATTAGTATGCCGTTTAGTAGGCAGCCTAGAAATGTTTGTAGTAGGACTTTTGCAATGTCTCTTAGTGTTCCTTCGTCTTTTATTCTTCTAATGAATTTTATGAAGTCTTGGTAGTCGTCTACATTTACTAAAGCATAGCTGGCGCATGCTATTAGCATGTAAACCTTAAATTTTCCTGTACCGGATTTTAGTATGTTTTTTATTTTGTTTGGTAGGATGGTATAAATTTCCATACCAAACTTGGTTCCAAGGAAGCTTGCTGTTACGAAAATGACTATAAATGTGATTGAGGTTCCCATGTTGAATGCTTTTCCGAGGATTTTCTTATAGGTGTTCTTTATTTTCTCTGATTTTAAAGTCCTCTCTATAGGCTCTAGGTTTTGTATTACTCCACTTTTCGGTGGCTTGGTTGACAGTTCAATAAAAACAGTTCCAATATTTTCATCTATTTTTGTCAAATCTTTTTCATAAATATTCTTTCTTACTTCACTTCTTAATTTAGAGTTTTCCTTCCTTAAATTATCAAGCAACTCGTAGTTCCATGAACCACTCTTATCAAGAATTGTACGACCGTCTTTGTTGATGGCTTTCTTAAATTTGTTTGTTATATTCTCAATTTCTTTCTGTGTTTTGGCTTTTTTGATGTTTTCTATATATTCCTTTTCTTTTCCTTCTATCATTAATAGAAGTTCGTTGTGAACTTTTTCATAGAAGTCTCCGAAGTTTTCTTTGATGTAACTCTCTACCTGCAATTTTGTTTGTTCAGCGGAGTTCTTTTGTTCGTTTAGGTTTTCGATTTCTAGTCTTTCTATTGCTTTTTTAAGCACGAAGGTTAATTCCGTGTGTGTTAATGCAATTTCGTTTAGGAATGGTGGGTCGCATAACTTTACAACCATTTCAACATGATTATCTATTGCTATGGGATGCATTTCAAAAATTGATTGGGCTATGGTGTCGAAAAAACTCGGAACCTTACCTTTTTCAGTTTTATATTTATTTACGTATTTGTTCCAGAAGTCTGCTTGTGTTTTCATTAATTGTTTTATTTTCTCTGTTTTGCTTATCCAGTTTTTGCCTAGTGCTCCATCTTCAAGCCCTAGACCGCCATCAAATCTATAAAAGAATTCTACACGTTTTTTCTTCTCAAATTCTCTTTTAAGTTCTGGATTACTCTTAATTAATTTCCAAACTAGTTCGGTAGGAATTAATTTTCCATAGTTTTCATTAAATTGTTTCCCTGGCGTATCGACGTTAAGTCCTTCTGGACTAGGTGTTACTTTTATTTTTAGTCCTAGTACTATTCTGTAGCCTTTTAGTGTGAAGTCTTCTGTCTCAACTTTACAAGGTATAAGTTTGCTCATTAATGCTCTTGGATCTCCATCTTTTCCGTAAAATATCCCGTTCTTAATTCTTTCTTCAAAATTTTTCTCTTTTGAATTTCTAAGATTTTTATTTTCATCAGGGTCTGTAAACCAGTTTAAGTATCCTTCCCATACGATTACAAAAGCAACAGGCTTCCCATTGATATGTGTATGAACCGTCTGAATGACATTTACTTCTCCAAACCAGTAGTAAAACCTCCTGCTTCTACCACCTTCATAATCTAGTATTATTTTCTTAATTTTACCGTTTTTATCATATTCTACAAGTCTTATGCCTTTTTCGAGTTTTTCGCTGAGTTCTTTGTTTACAACAATCTTCTCTATTCTTCCAATCATTTCTCCTGGGAATTGGGCGTCACGCCATTTCATATCTGATAATCCTTCTCTGAATACGATCATTATATCGTCCATTCTTAGTAGGTTTGTATGTTTAACTTTGCTTTCGAGTATATCGTATAGGGTTTTGTAGAGGTCTTCAACTCTTCCATTTGCTATTTTATTACTTTTTTCTGCGTCTCTGCTTGCGATGGTTTTCCACGATTCAGGTGTTTTTATTCTCATTTTACCTGCTATGATGGCTGCTGTCAGCCAAACATTGTATATTTTAAGCCAGGAGTGTAGTTTCTTTTCTGTTGGCTGTAGACTTAATATGAAGTCTAAAATTTTTCCGGCAATGTTCATAATGGATTTTACAAATTTTTCGGAAAGCTTTCCTTCAACCACGAGTTCACTTAATAAGTAAGCCAAGGTCAAATAGTTGTCAATAGAGAAATCAACGAAACTAGACCATAACGTATCAAATAGGCTCTTTATCTGGTTCCATATCCAATTAAATGGTTTTATTATTGTTTCTGCGAATTTTTGAGCAACGGTTTTAAACGTTG
>CAYMVK010000052.1:0-664 GCA_964394105.1 Candidatus Woesearchaeota archaeon
TAAATAAATAGAGAGACTAAGATCGAGCATGAAATAACATATGGCACAAATTTCCTTATCTTTCGTTGTTGAATTTCGATCTTTTTAGTTTTAAGTAGTATAACTAATAAACCTATATTAAACAATAGTGTAGTTGGATATAGATATAAAATAACGAATTTGTCGGGATCCCTAAATATCCACGACTTCATAAAAATGCTGTAAACCATTTCTGAAAAGCTATATTTAGTACCTAGACATATGGTAAGAAAAATTATATATAAAAAAGAAAACCAAACCAACCACCATCGTGAGAATTTTTCGGTAAAAAATTTTGATCCATATATAATACCTATAAACAAAACTAATGGAGGTATAAAGCTGGATACATACCATATGTACCATTCTAACGAGTATTCGGGGAGTGGATAATGTATTCGTCCTATATCTAATGGTCTCCACCATATCTCTGATAAACGTAAAACATTGAGTAGATGCTGATCCCTAGAAAGCATGTTTATAACTTCTTTTGACAATAAATATGGGGGAGTAATGCTATGCTTACTGAAATATTGTGTTAGTGTAGGTAGAATAACATACAAATTAAGGGAAAATAGAAGAAAGAAAAGAAGAATAACAACTACAAATAATTTGCTAAATAATTTGATTTTACCCTCTCTTAGGG
>CAYMVK010000052.1:674-1161 GCA_964394105.1 Candidatus Woesearchaeota archaeon
CAGCTACCTCTACCTCCTGACCCATGAAGGCCTTCTTAGGGTTGTAATGTATAGCAAGAAACCAATAGCTAAACAGAAAAGATATATGATGTTAAAAATTAAGTTATGTGGTGTCATAGAAAAAAGGAATAAAATTATGGATATAATTATAACATTATTTATACAATATCTTACACTATTATGTCTAATGGTATTTGTAAATATTTTAAGTGTAAAATAGGTAAGCGCTGGGATCGCTATTAAATCTACAAAAAAGAACCAATGTCCCACCCTCCTCCAACACCAAATATTATAACCATAAAATATTGCAGAAGGTATCAAGGATAGGAATAAAATGCGTTGATCTACTTTTATTCTGAAGACTTCAACCAAAAGTTTTTTCGTGAAATAGTAAAAGGAAATAGAAATAAATAAGAACGATCCAGATAACATTAGTTTGAGAATAAGCTCGGAAGGAACTAGATAAGAAAGAAAGTACACCACCAAA
>CAYMVK010000052.1:1171-3756 GCA_964394105.1 Candidatus Woesearchaeota archaeon
AAAAAGAACCAATATGTGGGAAGCATTTGGAAATTATTGGTAGATATTTTATCAACCCAAAGGAACTCATAAGTTCTGTACAAATCTTTTGCATCGATAAATGATGGAAAGTCGCCATAAAATATGTGTCCTGGAGATATGAATATTTTCCAAAATGTGATAATATTGAATATTGTAAGCAGTAAACCTGCAAGTATTTCCAAAGTATTATTTTTCATTTTCATAGTATCTCACCCACTCCAAGCATCTTATAATGCACGCTGCTATATAGAATGATGCAAAAGCAAGTGCAATACACTTCAGAAAGATTTGTTTTTGAGAAAGAATTGTAAATAATATGGATATCAGGACCGAAATTCCTATACCTGTAGGATTTACAAAAATAAATATTATATATCTTTGGAAAGGATTTAATTTCCTTACTGATACTTCATCATATCTATGGATTTTCTTGTTGAATGTAGAAGCTATTAATTGATATCCAAGTCTGTCTACAGCATTTAATATATATAGTGTAGAAAAGAATATTACACTAATATTTAAAAAGAAGATATCTTTAGTTAAGTTATAGCAACTATAAAACAGAAAAATGAAAAAGAACGATTTTCCAACTACATCATCAATGTAATCAAGGATCGCACCTTTCTTGCTAGCTAGATTTAATGCTCTTGCTAAATTTCCATTGATCATATCTAATATTGGTGAAAGAAAAGCATAGTACACACACGGTATTATCCAAAATTCCATTTTATTTGACAAAAAGAAGAGTGGAAATACCATGTTGGTTACTAACGATAAATACGTTGGTACATCTGGATGAATTTTTCTTTTATATAATGGATATGATATTCGAATAGAAAGATTTCTAAGAAGATTTTCTGTTTTTCCTTCAAGGCACTTTTTCTTAAACTCGTTAAACTCTATATCTAAGCTCATTTTAACTTCCCCTCATTGAAAGTATTATTGTGAGTATCGATGAAAGAAGTAGTTCTATCAATATTACTATTATGCATAGTAGTAGGAAAATATCGCTACGAAATAAAATATAAAGAAATAACAAGAAGTGAATGTCTGCTAATTTAGGATAAGGCCAAGTACCAATCTTTCTACTCGTTTTGAGTAATTTATTATGAATATTTACGAATCTTGAAATAATAGTACTTTTAGTTCTATGAAGGAGTACGTCAGAGTAAGATTTTAATGTTTCGCCCATGGAAGAAGATTGAATTTTACTTTCAAGCCTAATTATCATTCTTAAAGCAAAAGATACTTCATAAATGAAAAGTAAAGACACAATAATTAGGAAAAATATCGTTTTTCCAATCGTAACTGAAAGAGCTATCATTATAAATATTAACACAATTTGATCAACTAGTTGATCTATAGTCTTTCTTAGTTGTGTTTCTCTATTAATAACTCTAGCTAATCTACCGTCAACGTTATCCAACAATACTGAAATAAAGTAAAATATACCTGCAAGATAAAAAGACTGTTTTAATATAAAAAAAGCAGAAGCTAAACCGAAAACTAGTGAAGTTAAGGTAATCACTAAAGGATTTATCTTTAAATTTTTTAAGAGTGGCAGTAGAAGACTGCCGAGTGGTGCAAAAATAAATCTTTCACTCCAAGCATCCAGTTCTTTACTATCTTTTGTCATTTTTCTGCTACTAACCATATTTCCCCACCAAGTTTTGTAACATTCAAAAACTTTCTTATGATTCTTGGAAAATGATGAAATGGACATTCCACAGATATAATTTTGAATTCTGCCTTCTTTACTAAAAACCGTATAGGTGTATAGTTCATCTCTTTATAATTCTTCTGCAAAATATATATACATTAAAGCCAAATAATGGACATGGAATCTCAACCAAACCTCTATTTTTTCTAACTCTCCAGATGATAGGTATATATTGCATAGTTGAAACTTTTACTTCCTTAAAATATCTTTTAAATAAATTTCTCCAATAACGCGGTGATCCAAGTCCTATATGTGTCTTATCACATAAATGAGCATAAATGTTTAAGTTATTGGGTGTTTGAGCTATTACAATCCCATTTTCTTTTAGTAGAGATGCAAAAGTCCTTATATAATACTCATGCGCCCTTTTTGGAATATGTTCTAGTGTATCACGTGTAAAGATTATGTCAAATTTATTATGGATTCTACCCTTTAAATATTCTACATCCCGTGGTCTACTCAAATCAAGACATAAATAGGTTATGTTTTTTGACGAATACCTTCCTATAGCTTTTTCAATGGCATACCTACTAATATCGACACCAACTATTGTAGCGTTAGGAAAAACCTTAGATAGAAAAAATGTCCCAGCACCATAAGCACATCCAAAATCTAGAATAGTATAATTAGCAAGGTTGTTACTAAATACTTCTGGAAATACTTTTCTAGCTTTTTCAATTAATATTCTGTAATTTCTTTGTATGATCTCTTCACCTTGTTTTCCGTAACTTCTACACTCAAAATAATCCTTATCGAACATTTTTCAACACCTGAAGCAAGTTTTTGGTTGATAATTTAGCATTAAATAGCGGTTTTTCTATTGGAATATTGTATTCTACTCTTT
>CAYMVK010000053.1:0-2356 GCA_964394105.1 Candidatus Woesearchaeota archaeon
AGGTTTTTGGAGATGTTAAAGATGATGAGTGGCACAATATGTTGATATTTGGAGACAACCTGCAAGTTTTAAAGACACTTCTTAAAATGAAGAAGAAGGAAAATTAAAGAATGCAGATGGAACAAAGGGAGTGAGATTGATTTATATAGATCCACCGTTTGCTACCAAGCAGGAATTTATGGCAAAAAATGGAAAAAAGGCTTATCAGGACAAAATTATTGGAGCTCTGTTTTTGGAATGGTTGAGGAGGAGATTGATTTTAATGAGAGAACTTTTAACAAATGATGGAAGTATTTATGTATATTTAAATGATGGAATCTTCTCATACTCATTTCGAAATGAAATTATTTGGACAAAAGGAAAGGAAGGAAGCGAAGAATCTAATCTACCTACTGAATATCAAAATATTTTACTTTACAAAAAATATCCAACTGCTAGACCTTTGTGGAATCCTCCCAAACAAGATTATAGTTTATCTATCGTAAAAAATATTCAAAAAGATAAAAATGGATGGCTATACTAGAGAAAGAGGTTCTAATCCAAGAGGTTCATTAAAAACTTATGTTTGGAAAGATTCAAATACCCCTAAAGATAAAGTTATAGAAATTATTACTTCTTCTGAATATGAAGGAGCCTTAGTCGGTGATGTATGGGACGACATAGATAACAAAGTAACTATGCGATTTCCAACCGAAAAACTTGAACAACTTCTTGAACGGATTATCAAGGCTTCATCTAATGAAGGAGACATCGTCTTTGATGTTTTTACTGGCAGTGGGACTATAGGGGCAGTAGCTGAGAAACTTAACAGAAGATGATAATAATTGGTTCTTCTAAATTTGCAATTTATACGATGACAAAAAGGATGCTTAATTTAAAAGAAAAAATTGGGAATAAAGGGAAACTTTTAAGATCAAAACCTTTGCTATTTATAATACTGGACTTTATGATATGAAGATTTTAAAAAACTTGCCTTTTAAAAAGTATCGTAGGTTTGCTTTAGAACTTTTCCAATGTAAAGATGAACCTCATACATTAGCAGGAATTGAATTTGATAGATACTTGGAACAGGATCATGTTTTAGTTTTTAAATAGAAGAAAAACGGAAATGTTAAAACTAAATATGTGATGGACAGAGGTTTTATTAAGAACCTTCATTCAATTTTAGGAAATAAAATTGGGAAAAGATTTTTTATTACTGCACCTGTTATAAGTGTGATGTTTTTAGAAGATTATATTGAAAAAGATGGAATTAGATATTATGTGCTGAGGATTTTTTATTCTCTTATAGATGATTTTACAAAAAAACTTTAAAGTATTAAACCAACCAACAGCAGATATGAATGCAAACGATGTCATGGAACAGGTTGACTTTAATTTCATTTATCCACCAGATGTCGAATGTGAATATTATATTAAAAAGCAGAAAGGAGAATTATTTAATGAAGCAGTTATAAAAATTAAAAATTTTAGAAGCAATATCATCTCCAAAAAGCCAATCCCAGAAGAATTAGGATTAAAATCTCTTTCAATAGTGATGATTGACTATGATTACAATGGTGAATATTTTGATAGGGATGATAAATGGTTTGCTGGTGACTTAGAGAAAAATGATTATGAGATTAGATTCCCTGTGAAGAAACTAACAGACAGGGTGATAATAATCTATATGGATGTTTTTGGAATGAGAGGAGAGAGATAAAGACAATAAAAGATTTTAAATAGCATGAACTTAAGAGAAATAAAAATATTTATAAGTTTTGCCTCAGATGCAGAAGAAGAATGCAAATTAATAAAAGAAATTATAGAAGAAGAAACTAAAAATCATTTTCTAGAAAACGGATATAAGTTTACTCCTGTATGTTGGAAAGATATACCTCCTGGGGTAGGACACCCTCAAAAAGAAAAAATTGATCCTGTTATTGTAGATTGTAAATTAGTTATTGTAGTCCTTAAAAATAGACTAGGGACTAAATATGAAAATGGTGAAACAGGTATTGAACATGAGTACAAGTTAGCAAAAAAATTTAGCAAGGAGATATGGGTATACGACTGCGATTTTATCATTGATAAAAGACGATCTGAAGTTGATATAGAACAATTAAAAATGGTAAACGATTTTATTCAAAAGGTAAGTGATGAAGGATTGATAAGAAAAATTGATTCTATTGAAAATTTCCAAAAAATTTTTAGAAGTGATTTTGCAAAATATGCAAAAAAATTAATAACTTCTGAGAGTAATTTGTCAAAACAAAATATCCCACCTGAGAAGTTTAAACATTACTCAGGAGGCTTTTAAAACTATGATCAGAGAAATTGAAAAAGAACAATATATTTATCCGGAAGTTGAAAAGAT
>CAYMVK010000053.1:2366-3648 GCA_964394105.1 Candidatus Woesearchaeota archaeon
AGTAATACTTATTGTTGGTCAACCCGGTAGTGGTAAAAGTGTGTTTATGAGTCAGCTTTATGATGAATTTAAAAAGCGAGGAGTAGAACATTTAACTGCAATCAGGGCTGAATTTTTAAATGAAACCGATTCTCCTAAGGATGTATATGAATTATTTATAAAAGTCAAAGATGTAGATAAACCCAAAGTTTTATTACTGGATTCATTAGATGTTTTAGCTTATAGCCGTAGAAGGGAATTACAAGAATGGTTATTCTATATTGATAATTTAAAGAAAATAAAGAGAATGATTGTAGTGTGTGCTTCGCGAAGCTTTGAAGCAGAACATTTGTATCCAATGAATGAACAAGAATGGTCAGAGAAGTTTCACATTAGATTATTACCTGATGAGTTTATAGATAAAGTTCTTAGCAAAGTAAACTATGATTATAACTCTATTTCTTCAGAATTTCGTAAATTTCTTAGAATTCCTTTACATTTAAGAATAACTGTTGAAATTATTAAAAACGGAGGCGATCCTAAGAATATTTTTGATTTACATGGTCTTTATGCAAAATTATTTGAAGTATTGAAAATATCTGCAGAGGAGATGAATTTATTAATGCAATTGTCTGAATTGATGATTAAAAATAGAACAATTTTCTTACCTTATTCTTTTATTAATATTCCTTTATTAAGCAGAATTGAAGAAATGAAACGTAGTTCAGGGATTATGGGCATTATCCAAATTGATTCAAGAAATCGAAGAATAAGTTTTTCTCATCAAACTTTGATTGATTATTTATCAGCCTTAAAAGTTTTAAATGAGAACAAATCTATAGCAGAGTTCGTTGTTGAACATGGGCAAAGTTTATTTATAAGACCTACTATTAGACATATATTAGGACTCCTTCGGATACTTTCTCAAAAAAGACTTTTTGAAGAATTAGAAAAAGTATTTTTAAAAAGATATTTTGAGAGAAAAATAGGGTTTAAACTTACTGAAGAAAAATCGATAAGATTACATATTAAAACAGCTATCCTTGCTAATATCGCTTCGTGGAATGATCCCACAATTGAAGAAGGAAAATTTTTATTAAGGTTATTTAATGAAGCAGAAGATGGACAACAATTAATGATTCAATTTTTTAATAACAGGCCTACTCCTGGTTGGTATGAGGTATTAAAGGAAATATACATATTTCCTATTCTTAAAAAGAGTAATGAGGAGGATATAAAATGGAGAATCATTATTTCATTTTTAGCTGATATAGCAAAAGACAAACCCTGCGAAATATTAGAT
>CAYMVK010000054.1:0-1158 GCA_964394105.1 Candidatus Woesearchaeota archaeon
CTATAGGAGATATTATCATCATAAGCCATGAAGCAATCAGGAAAGAGGGGTGAATTTAAAGAATTAAACTTCAAAACAACTGAAGAAATAAAGGTTCCAGAGAAACTGATAGATCAGGTTATAGGCCAAGAGAAGGCTAAGAAAATAATTAGAAAAGCAGCGATTCAGAGGAGACATGTTCTTTTAATAGGTAAGCCTGGTACGGGGAAAAGTATGTTAGCTAAGGCTATGGCCGAGATTTTACCGCCTACACAACTAGAAGATATACTAGTTTTTCCAAATGAAAAAGACCCTTACCAACCAATAATAAAAACAGTTCCGGCTGGGAAAGGAAAAAGAATTATAGAAGAGTATAGAAAAAAAGCCTTATTATCCCTAGATACACAATTCCAGAGAAAACAGCTTATCGCATTTTTAATAATATTATTTGTTGCATTCTTTCTTCAATTCTTTATTAGAACTGAAACAAATCCTATTTTAGAGGCGGCTAATAGAATTTCTACAACATTATTTCTCTTATTTTTTATGCTATTTATATCTTTGGCAATGTATACTCCAAGGTTAATTCCTATTCAACTTCAAATAAAGAGAAGAGAGCCAAAAATTATTGTAGATAATTCAAATAAAAAAACAGCACCTTTTGTAGATGCGACTGGTGCACACGAAGGAGCTTTATTAGGCGATGTACTTCATGATCCGTATCAATGCTTTAGAGAGGGAAATATCGTTTTTCTTGTGAAAGACGGAAAAATTATTGTAAAAAGAATAGATGAGTTCGTTGAAGAAATTCTGAATAAGAACAAGGACAAAATACTTAGGAAAAAAGAAGGGAATATCTTAATTGAAGCTATTCACTTGAAGAAACCTATTTACATTTTAGGATATAAAGATGGAAAAGTTCAGCCAGTAAGGGTACTCTGTGTTAATAGGAGAATTGGGAAACAAAAAGTACTTAATATAAATTTCAGAGATATTTGGATTTCTACGACTCCAGATCACAAAATTTTTACAAAAGATTTCAAAAAATTGGAGGCAAGAGATGTAGATTCTGACATATTTTTTAGAACATTTAACGAAATATCGATTTTAGCAGAAGATGATATCATTAAAACATATGGAGAAAAAGAGATAAGGAAATATAATCAATATTTGAAATGG
>CAYMVK010000054.1:1168-3588 GCA_964394105.1 Candidatus Woesearchaeota archaeon
AAAGTTTAAAATAAGGAGTCCAAATACTGGCTGGAAAAAAGCTTCAAGAATTTTAGGAATACCTGCATCCAGAGTTAGGTGGTGGGAGAATGGAATGAAGCCTTATTCGCTAAAACTAATAGAGAAACTTAGAGAGCTAAATCTTCTACCTCTTAGACTTTCAGATAAAAGGTTGAAAACAATAGCAAGGATTTTAGGAGCTTTGTTTGGTGATGGAAATATAGATAAAAGAATGAATTGTTTGTCTTTTACTTCTTCTGAGAGGGAGGCAATAGAAAGATTTATTGAAGATTTGGAGTATATTTTTGGCGAATTTAATTATGAAATTAGAGAGACTGGTGAATACGGAAGAGCCTATTTATTTAGAACAACTGATAGGAGAATAATAAGATTTTTTGTGGCTTTAGGAGCCCCAGTTGGTAAAAAGAGTAATATTAAGATAAAGATACCACCTTGGATATTTTCTAGAAGAGATCTCATAATATCTTTTTTTGATGGGTGGTTCTCGTCTGATGGTTCTGTTCCAAGATATAAAAGATCTGAGAATGAGCATAAATTAGCAAATACGATAGAAATACCTTTAATAAATAGACACTGGGAAACAGTTGAAGAGATTAGAAAATTTGCAAAGTATTTGAGACTTCTTGGAATAAATGCAAATGTCAAAGTTAGTAGGAGAGAGAATAATTTTTGGATAAGGTTGATAATCTCTCAATCTTTGGAGAATGCAATAAAACTATTCAAAATATTAGACTTTAAATATTCCCCAAAAAAGAAAGAAAAGTTTGAGAGAGCAATTTTAGATTTTGTCGGAGATATAGAAGAAGTCAGATATAGGGATGTTAAGCAAGCAGCTCTAATGCTAAACAAGGAAATATCATTTTATAAACTTGAAGACGAGGTTGATATAACTTACAATATAACGACTGAAACTGGAAATTTGATAGTTAACGGGATTTTAGTGAAGAATTCAGGCGGTTTAGAAACTCCACCTCATTTAAGGGTTGTAGCTGGTGCTATTCACAAAGCACATAAAGGAGTTTTATATGTTGATGAAATTGCTACTTTGAAACCAGAGATGCAAATAGAATTATTGACTGCTATGCAGGAGAAGAGATATCCTATTACTGGAAGATCACCAAGATCTGCTGGAGCTTTAGTCCAAACTACACCAGCTCCTTGCGATTTTATATTAGTTGCTGCGGGTACACCTGAAACAATTCGATACTTACATCCTGCTCTTCGTTCAAGAATTCAGGGATACGGTTATGAGGTGTATATGGAGGATAAAATGCCAGATACCCCTGAAAATAGAAAAAAACTAGCTCAATTTGTTGCTCAAGAAGTAGTAAGAGATGGAAATATACCTCATTTTACTAAGGAAGCAGTTATAGAAATAATAAAAGAGGCGAAAAGAAGAGCAGGTGCAAAGGGTTATCTTACATTACAATTGAGGGATTTAGCAGGATTAGTACGAGCAGCAGGGGATTTAGCTAGGGAAAGGGGACATAAATATGTTCTACCTGAAGATGTAATTGATGCGAAAGAAATAGCTGCAAGTGTTGAAGAACAATATGCAAAAAGATATACGGAAATAGCTAAAAGATATATGGTAATTGAGACAAAGGGAAGTAAAATTGGAAAAGTTAATGGGCTTGCATTAATTTCCACTTCACCAACATCAACAACAGAAGTCGGTATAATTCAGCCAATAGAAGCGACTGTAACTCCAGGTTCAGAAAGAGGAAAAATAAAAGTAATAGCGACAGGAAAATTGGGAGAAATTGCAAAAGAAGCTGTTCAAAATGTATTTGCTATCATAAAGAAATATAGAAAAGAAAAGGAATACGATGTTCATATACAATTTCTTCAAACATATGGTGGTGTAGAGGGAGATTCTGGTTCAATAGCTATAGCTACTGCTGTAATATCAGCTTTAGAAGGTATACCAGTGAAACAAGATGTTGCAATGACTGGTTCTTTATCTGTATTGGGAGAGGTCCTTCCAGTTGGTGGTGTAAACGGAAAAATCAAAGCAGCTATAGAAGCTGGAATAAAAACAGTTATTATACCATATAAAAATTTAGATGATATTACTTTGTCTAAAAAAGAATTAGAAAAAGTGAAAATCATACCTGCAAAGAATCTCTGCGATGTGTTGAAAATAGCTTTGGTAGATTGCAAAAAGAAGAAAGAAGTCATAAATAAAATAAAGAAAGTGATTTAGGAAATGTTAGTTTTTATATTTTTTCTTCGAAATCTTTTCTTATCCTTCTCTCAGATAATTATAAGCTTAATAATAACAAAAACTTCTGGAGAGACATATTCCAGATTAATCTCTATAAAATATTTTTCTTCATTCTTTCTAAGTTTTCTTTCTATCCCAACTTCAAGAATAATTTCAAAGAAAATACCAAAGA
>CAYMVK010000055.1:0-3221 GCA_964394105.1 Candidatus Woesearchaeota archaeon
ATGGTTCTGGAAAGACAACATTACTGAAAACTATTTTAGGTTTTCCTTATTGTAAAATCATAAATGGAAGAATTTTTTTTGAAAATGAAGATATTACAAAAGAACCTATATATGAGAGGGTTAAGAGAGGTATTTTCTTACTTTTCCAAAATCCCCCAAAATTAAGATTTGTAAGACTGAATAATCTATTATCTTTTGAAATTTTTGATAAAAACAAGATTAAAAATTTCTTGGAATCACTTAAACTTTCTCATTTATTGAATAGATACACATACGTAAATTTCTCTGGTGGTGAAATAAAGAAAGTTGAATTACTTCAAACACTGGCAGCGGATGCTAAATTGCTCTTAATAGATGAGATAGATTCAGGAATAGATCTAGAAAGCCTAAAAACAATAGGTAATATATTAAAAGATTATCTAAAAGGGAAATCTGCTATTATCATAACGCATACTGGCTTGATTTTAGATTATATTAAAGCAGATCTCGGTCATATTATGCTAGACGGAAAAATCGCATTTAGCGGAGATCCTTATGAAATTTTGAATAAAATAAGAGAGTCTGGATATAAAAAATGGAGATAAAAATAAAAATACCAGAAAATTTTGAAAAAATTTTAAAAATCATTGGATTTGATAAAACAAACATAAATTCGTATGTGCAAATCGATAATGATGTAATACACTATTATTCAAGTGTAGAAGGTCTTGAAATTTTACCTTTAAAAGAGGCTCTCAAAAAATACAATTGGTTAGAAGATCATCTTTGGAAGTTAATAGATAAAAATAGAGATGAGTATACAAAGCAAGTAGAAGATAATTTAGGATACTTTATAAGAGTAAAAAAGAATGTTCACGTGAAAATCCCTATACAAGCCTGTTTATTAATAAAAAAGAAAGAATTTAAACAAAAAGTACACAATATAATAATAGCAGAAGAGAATTCATCCATAGATATATTAACGGGTTGTGCCACACCTGTAGAAGATGCATTTCATATAGGAGTTTCTGAATTTTACTTAAAAAAAGGTTCTAAAGTGAGGTTTACCATGATACATGCCTGGAGAAAGAATGTAGAAGTAAGACCAAGAACAGCAGCATTAATAGAAGATAATGCCACATTTATATCGACTTATGTAAATATAAGCCCAGTTAGATCTCTTCAAATGCTACCAGTAGTATACTGCAGAGGTAGAGAATCTTCTGCATATTTATATTCTATAATATATGGAAAAGAGAAATCAAATTTTGATATTGGAGGTAAAATAATATTGGAGGGTAAGAATAGTAAAGGAGAAATAACATCAAGAATTTTAGCAGCTGATGAATCGAGAATTAGTGTTAAAAGTATAATTGAAGGTAATAATATAGTTAAGGGTCATATAGAATGTAATGCACTTTTAACTTCAGATAAAAGTTTCATTGAAGCCATTCCAAGATTAATTGCTAAAAATGAGAATGCGGAATTGACACATGAGGCTTCTATAGGGAAGATAAATGAAGAAGAAATATATTACCTTATGGCGAGAGGATTGTCAGAAAAAGAGGCAAAAGAAATAATTGTAAAAGGATTTCTTAGTTTAGATATGTTTTTACCAAAATATGTCAAAAATCAAATAGAATTTATAATAAGTAAAGATTTTGGTCAAATGTGATGAAAGGGAGTTATATTCTCATTATAAAAGTTGAAAAAGATTTAAATAATGTAAAAATAGGAAAATTAGGTAATTTATCTTTCAAAAAAGGTTTTTATTGTTATGTCGGGTCTGCATTTGGTAAATATATAACTATAGAAAAGAGGATAAGTCGACATCTAAGGAAGGATAAGAAGTTAAGATGGCATATTGACTATCTATTGTCAAATAAATATGCTAAAATAGTAGAAATAATAAAAATTCCTTCAGATCATAAGATTGAGGAAGAAATTTCAAAATTTGTGCAAAGTTATGCAGATTATACAATAAAAGGCTTTGGTAGCACTGATTGTCGTGTAAAAGGTAACTTACATTATTTCTTAGGTAAAGATAAGTTAGAAAAACTGATTCAGGCGTTGAGTAAGTCATATAAGATTTTTAGATAAGAAATACTTTGCATTTAGCAAAATTTTATCTTCTATCCAACTCTGTTGGTTCATTATCAGAAAATTTTTTAATAAAGATAAAACTCTTTATCGAAAGGAGAGATTAAGAAAATGTCAAAAGATATTAAAGAAAAAATAAAAATATGTTCAGAAATTTTGAAGGAGGAAAATTCCCAAAATATAATAATTTTGTCTCATGCAGATCACGATGGACTCACTGCAGCATGTTTAATAGATCTTATTTATCCCAATGTTAGAATTAAGAAATTCCATCCTTCAAAAACACAGAGCTATTATGCAATTTTTAAAAGAATACTTTCACTTAACCCAAAATATTTTCTAATTATAGATGCGTTAGTAAGACCATATCAAAAAATTATTGAAAAAATTGTGAAAAAAGGAATTAAAATAATAAACTTAGATCACCATGACTTGTTATCTATCAGTCATGAAAATTATATCGATTTAAATCCTCACAATTGGAGAATTGAATATATGAATTCTTCAGGATTATGTTGGTTAATAGCTAGAGAAATTGATAAGCAATATTTTAATGAAAGATGTTGGGTAGCTGGAATTGGTTCTATTCAAGATTATTGTATTGATGAAAACAAGGAATTAATGGAAGAACTAGTAAAAAGAAATTATATTAAAGAAATTAGCTTGGAATCCGCATTGGATTCTGAATTACTTGAACTTGCACAGAAAATTAATTCTGCAGTCTATTTTTTCTCTGTAGATGAGACATATGAAATTCTAATTCAGGCTGCAAAAGAAAATGATATAGAAAAATTACAAAAAGATAACAAACTTACAAAAGCTTTGGAGATTTATAGAAATAAAATTAATGAAGCAATTAAAAGAATTACAAAGGAAGAAAAATATATTTATTTCAATGATAAACAAATAAAACTCAAGTTTTATAATCTGAAAGGAAATAATATCTCAATAATTTCCTATCTCTGCGAATTGGAAAGAGAGAAAGCCATTTATATAGGGTATAGCAATGGTTTACTAGCATTTCGTTCACTTTTTTATGAATATGATGTTAGAAATTTGGCAAAATTGTTTGGAGGTGGAGGACCACACCCTAAAGTAGCTGGTGCTAGAACTCGAAAATCTTTCAGAGATGTAATAAAAGA
>CAYMVK010000056.1:0-728 GCA_964394105.1 Candidatus Woesearchaeota archaeon
TTCTCAATTCCAATTAATTTATGAATATTTGGTGCATCAACATCAGCATCGTATAATCCTACTCTATAACCTTCACTTGCAGCTATTAATGCCAAATATCCTGCAACAGTTGATTTTCCCACACCTCCTTTCCCACTACATACTCCAACAATCACTTTTACATTTTCTTTTATTTCCTTTTCCATTTGCGCTTGTATTTGTAATATTTCTTCCATTTTCAACCAAACCCAATATTTAAATCTTCATCTCTTGAATTACTTATATAATCTGGATAAAGGAATATTTTTACTGGGATTGGTATTGGTATGAATGGACTTGTAATTATTGCCTCTCCTTTATCTAACATTTGAATTTCCTTATCTTCTCCAGAAATATCATGTGCAGCACTTTCTATTAATGCTTTTCTATCATTTGGTGCAGGAGTTCCTAAAATTATTTTTGTATTTAGCTGGGATAAAATCTCTTTTGGTATTAGTGAAGGCATTTGAGTAATTGCACACAATCCTACTTTAAACTTTCTTCCCTCTCTTGCAATCCTTTCAAAAATATTTGAACCTTTTTCTAAGACATCTTTTCCTAAAAATCTTGGAGCTTCTTCAAATAAAATCATAACTTCTGGTAAAGATTTCCATTCTTCAATATTTGTCTGTTTTTTCGTCCTATAATAATCAAAAATCCTATTTACTATTGAACTAGCAACTATTTTTTCAGCTTCATAACCTATTAAA
>CAYMVK010000056.1:738-3077 GCA_964394105.1 Candidatus Woesearchaeota archaeon
AACTAGTATCTATTATTACAACCTTTCTTCTCTTTAAATATTCTATTACTTTATCAAATATACTTGTTTCTTTTCTTTTTTCAATTTTGAAAATTAAACTTTTGTAATCAAAAGGATCCATCTCAAATATATGAATAAGCTTTCTTCTTAATGATGTAATTGAGGTTATGCTAATACTTACATTGAATCTTCCCTTAATTGTATTAATTATTTCTCTAGGTCTTTTCTTTAACAGAAATTCCATATAAGTGCTTGAGAATTTTTCAGCCTCTTCCTTATTTTGCTCCCAGAATCTATGCAAAAGAGTTAATATTTGATATTGTGTTTCTGTTATATCTACAATTCCTAAGAAGTCATCTGGAACCAAATCTTCTAAATAAATCTCTAATTTTTCAGAATTCTTGTATAAACTTGGATAGGGTGTAAAATAAACCATCTTTTCATAAGACTTTGGATGATCTGCAAGCCCCTTTTCATAAACCTTTCCATGATACTCTTGATGAGGATCAAATACCAATGCAGAATACTCTCCAATTTCCATGAAATTTGCTAATAAAACTTTTGCAAAATTGCTTTTACCTTTACCAGTTGCAGCACTTACGAGAATATGGTGAGAAATCAAATTCCTTAAAGGTATTTTTACAACAATATCTTTTTCAACTTCTATACCGCTTCTTAAATAACCTATTTTTGCCTCTCCCTCAATCGAAATGAGATAACTATATTCCTTAGAGAACGTATAAACTTCTGAGAAGAATTTTGGAATAGTTCTTGGTGGAATGCTTTTTGAATCTTCATAAACACTCAAAATTTTTGCAATGCCAATTTTATAAAATCTTATGCTTTTATCAAAAAACAATTCTGTAGTTTCTTCAACTTTTTCAATATTTTCAGTTATTTGCATTAAAAAAGGATTTGGTATCGATGATTCTAGTCTCAAATCTATTATTTTCAATAAAAAAACTCTACTATCTTCCTTTACTATCAATAAATCACCTATACTAACTTTTGAGTCTTCATTAAGACCTATTAGAACATTATTTGCCTGACTTCCAATGACATAACCTACTTTCTTCATATGATTATTTCTAAAAGTAATTGGATATCTAAAAAAGTTCAAGTAGAAAAGGATAAAGAATAGATAAAAGGTGAAGATTGTAATAAAGAACGCTTTATATCAATCCCCTTTCTTTTAAATTCTTCATTACAAAATCGTACTTTTCTAAAAGCTCAAATTCAATATCCTCAGGACTTATTTCTATTCCCAAATTATAAGCATTTTCAATTAATTCAATTACTCCTTCCTTTCCAAATATATCATACATAACTGCTATCCAAGTCTTAATATTTGATTTTCTTAATTCATTAAATGCAATCAATGGATATTTAAAATAGCCTTTCTTTGCACCTGTAACTTTCTCAAAAATTTCTTCATTGTAACCTTTTACAGATATTCTTACATAAAGAAAATCTCTATACCTTTTGAGTTTTTGAATAAAATCTTCTTTGAAATATCCCAAAAACAATCCATTTGTTTCTAAAATAAAGGTTAGATCATTATTAAACTCTTGTTTAAATAATTCTAGTATTTCTAAAAGATGGTTAAATGAATCTCTCCCTATTATAGGTTCTGCACCGCTAATTCTAAACTTTTTTACTCTTTTACTTCTATAAACTTTCATCATTTTTTCAAAAACCTTAATACTCGAGTAAAATTCTCCAAACTTTTTAGGATTAAGATTTTTAAAATAATTCCAACAATAGGCACATAAAAAGCAGCAACCTACAGTATCTGCTGTTATTATTCCACCATAGTATCTTGTAAATCTAAATCTATAATATTTTCTTTCATTATTTTTACATACAACTTTTTCTACTTCTAAACCTCTTTCAATAGGATCAAAAGGAATTCTAACCTTCATTTATATGCTCTTTTATCCAATTCTGAATGAAAATCTTGTGATTTTATATCTTTTATTATTGTATCAATTCCTAGTTTCTTAAACACAAAATATGCATTCATACTTTCACTTTCCCTCTCTTTATTCGTTATTCTTATAATTCTATCTATTAACATAAGAGGATAAGGATAACCTAGTAATTCTGGATCTTTGCAGAAATAAGCAACATATCCTAAAACCTTTTCAATATCTTTAGCACAAATATTTAATCTAAAGCATCTATCAGAATCTTCGTGCAATTTTGCAATTAAATCTTCCCCAACTATTTTCATCTTTCTTTGAGAAAGTAGTGGATAGTAATACCAGAGTTTACTTTTAAACAACTTTTCACCCTCTTCAAATATCAATCCAAGAGATCTTCCAAAATCTGTTCTTAAC
>CAYMVK010000057.1:0-3012 GCA_964394105.1 Candidatus Woesearchaeota archaeon
ATTCTACATTGTGGTATCATACTTTGAAATTAAAAGAGCTAGGAATTATAGAGTTTGAAACAAGAAAAAAAGTAAAATTAACAGAATTTGGGAAACTAGTTGCTTTTTTCCTCTAAATTTTTAATTTTTTTAAGTAATTCTAGATATCGCTTCGCTTCTCTAATCGTTGATGATATAAGACCTTTATATTCAATAGATGATTTTAGAAGAAATATATCTCCTGTCTTCTGAGGTTTAATGAAAATTATGTTTCTCTCTTCTCCAAATATATCAGTATAATCTACAATTATTTCGATTTCTTCAGACAAGAATTTCTCATAATCTAGATGCACTATTATGAAAGTTTCCTCTCCCGGAACAAGCGAGCTTTTGTGATATGATCCCAATGATTTATTATAAAGGCTACTAAAAACTCTAACAAAAACATTGTATGCTGTATATTTTCCTACATTCTTTACAACCACCTTTGTATATAGCTTATCACTTATTGATGTTATTTCTCCATAAATCTTAAAAATTGGTTGATAAGAAATAATATCTTTAACAAGTTGTCTTTCTGATAACTCTAGTTGATATAAAGTAAAACATAAGGTGATATAGATAGATATTATGGAAGGCACATAGTATATAGATGATAATCTCAACATGTTAAATATTTTATCTAGTGCTACAGACAAAATGATGGCTATAACTAAAAGAAAAATAAATAGGAACAATAGTTTAAGATAATTTTTGATTAAGCCCCAAAATAATTTCAGATATGTTTTCGGTTGTTTTAGCTTCATCTTCTATTTATTTCTCTAAGTCACTCATACTTTACACTACATCTTAAAATTTTCCACCAATACTTTAAAATCATAATCACATCATGTTAAGCTTTCTCATGTAAACTATCAGTATAGATGATGCAATAAATGAAATTACTGAAGATAGTATAAACAATACCTTAAATCCAAAGAAATTTGCTAAAACTCCACTAAATGCGCATGAGAAAGATTCTAGTATACACTCCATTCCATCATACATACCCCAACCCTTACCCTTCTCATCATCAGGCAATAAACTTGAGAATAATGCATCGAATGAAGGGTATTGCAATGCTATGCTAACTCCTAAAATCGCTTCTGCAATTAATAATTCTACTAAATTATCTACAAAAGCATATATTAATAAGCCCAAAGTCTGTAATAAATAGCCTAGTATAAGCATTTTAATATATCCTTTCTTACTTCTTTCCATCCTTCCAAAAATTATCATTAGTATACCTGATATTAATCCAAATATTGTCCATGCATATGTTATGTCTAAAATTCCTCCTCCAATTTTCTCTACAAACACTGCAAATATTGGATTCAACACAGAAAGAGATAATATCATAATGAACTCTGAAAATAATAACATTCTAGTCAATTCTATATACCCTATTCTACGATGTTTACGAGATTTTTCCCGATTATACTGGAAACTACCTATAAAAGCCGTCTCCGTTCAGAAGGGTCTTCTTCCATAGTGAGAAGGAATATCTAAAGGGTACTTAAACATTTATTTCATATTGTTAAAAAGTCAGAAATAAAATCAGTTATTATAAGGTTCTATAATAACCTCTAACAATTGTTTTTACTTAGTAATCATTATGCACCTCTCCTAACAAGTAAATTTTTAGACAAAATGAGACAGTCTCAAAATATTGTCTAATTATGTCAAATTATTCTAATTATGTCTAATTATAATTTTGCAATAAAGATTATAATAGATATTTAAAAATGATTTAAAAAGAATTTAAATATTGATGTTTTGGAAAATAAGATTGTCTAAAAATATTGTCTAAAAATGTCTCATTTGTCTCATTATGTTGCATTATAATTTTTGCATAAAATAATGAGATTATAGTATTATGTACATGGGTTGAGGCACAGTATAATTATACTGTGCAAAAGTTAACTAAAAGTTAATAAGTTAACAATAAGTTTACTGTAAACTTATTTTTGTAAACTTTTGTAAACTTATTATACTTATTATATTTATTTATACTTATTATACTTATCGACTTTTGTCTATTTTTATACTTATTCCCTTATATATATGGGTTAATACACAGTATATTTTTACTGTGCAATGAAGAATAAGTTAACTTAGGTTTAATAAGTTAACAATCCTTATCTTTTATCGAACTTCCTTCTTCTCTCAAACAAAGAAATTATTGCGTAAAGAAGAGCTAATGTAATTAAAGGAGAAATAAATTTTATTGTTTTAAGATATCCTCTCAAATTTAAACTCTTAAATATGAAAATGTCTTGAACAAAGTCTAAAACAAAGTCAAAAAATAGAATAACTTAGAAGGGCCTGGAGTAACAGCTAAAAATAAAGATAAAGGTGCATGATCAAATCCAGGAAAAATTTTATGAATTTTATCATTTATTAGCTTTTTAGGCATAAAATCCTCTATATCTTTTAAAAACAATATAATCCATGCATATCTCTTTATCGAAAACAAGACTTTCTTCTTATTCATGATTTAGAAATTTTATAAGAAGAGCTGGATTAATTAAATTTTGCGAGGTGTTTTCCATGGCAAAAAGAGAAAAGGTAAATCAAAGATTATTAAACGAACTTGAAAGTGTTAGAGACGCAATTGGTAATGTATATTTACTCAAAATTTTTGATATAATTTTAGAGTTAATAAAGAACGATAAAAATATACCAAAAACAAGAAAGAAAAAGATGATTTTCCACCTATCGAATTTATTCAAGAAGATAGAAAAAGAAATATTATGAATTCTATTACTCCATTCCAATATCTTTCACTTCTTTTTTTATTAACAAAATCTTCCCATTTATCACTGCATCAATCAATTTTTTTCTTCCAGAATTTACTAATCTCCAAACTTTTGCCTTCGAGCATTTCAATCTTTCTGCAGCCTCATCAAGTTTCAATCCTTCATAATCCACCAATCTCAATGCTTCTAATTCATCTAAATCTTGTTTAAAGAACTCTTCCTCTATACTTTTAAT
>CAYMVK010000058.1:0-3002 GCA_964394105.1 Candidatus Woesearchaeota archaeon
ATAAGCCCCCGTGGTGTAGCCAGGTCAAGCACACGGGCCTTTCAAGCCCGAGACCCGGGTTCAAATCCCGGCGGGGGCATATTAGATATTAGTAGCATAAGGATCACCCAAGAAAGTAAAACATTTCTAAGCTCTTATTAAATAAACAATCTTTATAGTAGGCGAGATTATACTATTATGGAAACAGTTGTTAAATACAAAATGAGAGATATTTTAATAACAGCAAAAATAAATCCAGATATGGATGGAGTAGCTTGTTCTTATGCATATTCCGAGCTTTATGGCGGAATTCCGGTTTTCTTTGGAAAGCTGCTTCCAGAGCCAGAATTTGTACTAAATAAATTAAAGATAAAACCTAGAATGAATATTGAAAATTGGAATGGAAAGTTTGTAATCGTTGATTCTTCTTCCCTACAAGGAATGCCAAAGATTATCAAACCCGAAAATGTTGTAGAAGTAATAGATCATAGAATAGTAGATATTAACGAAGTAAAGAGAATTTTCCCTAATGCTAAAATACAAATAGAATTGGTTGGAGCAGCTGCAACACTATTAGCAGAAAGATATAGAAATAGAGCTCCAAGTAAAGAAGTTGCTACAATGATTTATTGTGCAATAATTTCTAATACATTACACTTACAAACAAAGAATACCACAAGTAGAGACGTAAAAATCTTAAAGAAAATGCTGAAAATATCTCCAGAAGCTAGTAAGATTGCAAAAGAGATGTTAATTTATAAAACTAAAGAAATTGAAAGAAATTTGAAAGAAAATATTGTTAATGATTTCAAATGTTGGAATATCAAAAGTATAAAAATAGGTATTGCACAGCTAGAATTATATAATGCAAACAACATTTTAAAAAGAAGGAAAGAGATAATAATGATACTGAAAAATTTAAAAAGAGAGCTTAATTTGGACTATTGTTTATTAAATATGCCAGATATAAAAGAAAATATAAATTACTTCATATTTGCAGATGAGAAATCTAAAGAATTTTTATCTAAATATATTAAATTTGATGAGAAAGATAAATTAGGAGTTTTAGATAATGTCATATTAAGAAAAGAAATTAAAAAGATACTATTAGAGAATATTGCAAATATATAATTATCCAAAATATTAATGCGAAAAATTTTATATTTTCTTGCAGTTATAATGAATTTAATGCTAAAAGATATTTTAAAATCTCAGAAGGTATATTTGGAAAGAAAAGTAAAAACTACAAAAATAGTTGAAAGGGAAAGAAATATTCCAAGGACAAAATTAATTAAGGTTATAACAGGAGTAAGGAGATGTGGGAAATCTTTTTTTACATATTTATGCTTAAAAAATAAAAAATTTGCATATGCTAACTTTGATGACGAGAGATTATTGAATTATAGGCCAGAAGATATAATAAAAGCATTAATAGAACTATATGGAGATTTTAATATAATTTTTTTGGACGAAGTGCAAAATTTAGAAAAATGGGAAATATTTGTAAACAGATTATATAGAGAAGGGTATGATTTATATATTACAGGATCTAATGCAAAGTTATTGTCCAAAGAGTTAGCAACATATCTTACAGGAAGATCTGTATCGATCGAACTTTTTCCTTTTTCTTTTAGAGAATTTTTAAAGTCTAAGGATTTTAGGGTAAAGACAGATAGAGACATCCCAAGATTGAAAAGATACTTAGAAGAGTATATTAAAATTGGAGGTTTTCCGGAAGTAGTTGTCGAAAATGAAGATCCAGTAATTTACTTATCTGAACTCTTTAATCAAATTACAACAAAAGATATTATTTTAAGATACAACATTAGGTATAAGAAGACTTTAAAAGATATTTCATTCTGTTTATTAAGCAATATTTCTTCCTATATAACATACAACTCTATAAAGAAAAATTTTGGATTAAGGAGTGAACATACTGCCAAAAATTATTTGAATTATTTAGAAGAATCATATTTATTTATCTTTTTAGATAGGTTTTCCTATAGGCCCAAAGAAATGCAGAAATCTCCAAAGAAAATTTATGTGATAGATACAGGTTTTTTCAATGCTTTGGGTTTTAGATTCTCAGAAAATATAGGAAGATTAATCGAAAATATTGTTGCAATAGAGTTATTAAGAAGAAAATATTACTACAATTCATACTTAGAGATATACTACTATAAGACAAAAAACCATAAAGAAATAGATTTCTTAGTTAAAGAAAGTAATTCTATAAAACAGCTAATTAATATCACATATGCTAACAGTTTTGGCGAAATAGATAAAAGAGAATGGATTTCTCTATTGGAGGGATACTATGAGTTTAAGAATTTTGGTCATGATCCGGAGTTGATTGTGATAACTTGGGATTATGAGGATGAAAGAGAGTTAAAGTGGTTTGGTAGAAGAGGGAAGATAAAGTTTATTCCTTTGTGGAAGTGGTTGTTAAATATATCATTATAGTGTACAAAAATTTACAGAGGAGAATAATTTCTAATCACATGAACAAAAAAACTGAGTGATTATTTCACTTATTTGTTTGCTTGCTTTTACCTTTTATTATTCTTGATTTAATATGATAAAAAAGAGTACAAATAGTTTAAAATAATTCTCAGTTCAAACTTTAATTAGATTTATATCTACCATTATTCATTTTTGTTTTTGACGGTTTTTGGTTTTATTGGTATATTAAGATCTATTTTGAATATAGGATAAGTAAAAATGATATTTAGTTGAGGTCTGCATTAAAATTAATCATTTATAAAAACCCTACAAATCAAATTATGAAAAAAGTTGTGAAGAAATTCTAACCTTTATAGAGTAATAATTTTAACTTCAATTGTGATTTAATAAACTTAAAAAGTTAAGAGTAAGTATGGGAAGAAAAGTAGAACTGGCTCTTTGGACAATTTTTATAGCTGGTTTGCTTAAGGCTTATACCTTACCAGCAATTGCTTTGTTAACTGGAATAGAATTTATTGCAATACCAGACTGGATAAGCACGCCAGGAATAGGGCATGGAA
>CAYMVK010000059.1:0-475 GCA_964394105.1 Candidatus Woesearchaeota archaeon
ATATTAATATTAAGGAGGGGAAAAGGAAAAACAAAGCAGGAATGAATATTTGTGGCTGCTTTGCGCAAGTTTTTAGCAGCTCTCTGTACCATTCCTTAAGCCATAGTGCACATCCTATTGCCCATCTTTTTCTTTGTATAAACCAGTTTTTCCAGTTCGAATGCACAGAGTTATAAACTTTAACTTGTTTAGTATACTTGAATTTGTAATTTTTAATAAATGCTCTTGTAGCAATATCTAAATCTTCTGCAATAACTCTTCTAAAACCCTTTAATGAAGTAAATACTTTTCTCTTCATAGCAAATGCAGAGCCATTAACACTCGGGCATTTCCTAGCAAATTTTGAGACAAACCAAGAACCTATGTTAAAACCAGAATACTCGTAGTACGTCATTGTTGATAAAAATGAATTCTTTATTACTTCTTTCTTTATGTCTAGTATATCAGTATCTCTCATTTCCTTTATAATCTTTTT
>CAYMVK010000059.1:485-807 GCA_964394105.1 Candidatus Woesearchaeota archaeon
TTCTTATCTTCTGGAAGAAGTATGTCGCTATCAAGAAAAAGTAGTATCTTTCCAGAGGAGCGTTTAACAGCTTTATTTAATGCATTTGCCTTTCCAACCCTCTTTCTATTTAAAATAAATTTTACTTTTTTGCTATATTTTTTTGCAAGCCCTAAAGAATATTTAGTTGGTTCATCGATTATCACAATAATCTCGTAAAGTTTTGAGTCTATTTTCTGGTTTAGCAATGTGTCTAATATTTTTAGTAACAATCTTGATTCTCGATATACTGGAATAATTACGCTTATTTCAACCATTTCATCACCTGTAAACAGCTTCTATC
>CAYMVK010000059.1:817-1286 GCA_964394105.1 Candidatus Woesearchaeota archaeon
GTGAAATGCTGTAGTTGAAATTTTCTTTGAGAGTTTTTGGTCCAAAAGCAATTCAACTATTTTTTCAGACAGTTCTTCTGCATCACCTTTTTTTACAATGAAACCCGTTTTCCCGTTTTTTATCATTTCTTTTATTCCACCATCTTCAGAGGCAATTATGGGCGTTTTTGAAGCCATTGCTTCCAAAAGAACTATACCGAATGATTCTCCATAGAGAGAAGGAAGAACAAACACATGGGAATTTTGATAGATTTCTATGAGTTTTTCTTTTTCCACTTGTCCTACTATAGAAACATTTTTGCTTAAATTTAGTGTTTTGGCCAGCAAACTCACTATAGAAGAAAAGTAACCACTACCTACAAGCGTAAGATGAGCATCTTCTACTTCTTGTTTAACTTTTTGAAAGGCTTCTAAAAGAATGTGAATGCCTTTTCGATAAGTAAATCTCCCAACAAAAAGTACACTTTTT
>CAYMVK010000059.1:1296-2990 GCA_964394105.1 Candidatus Woesearchaeota archaeon
CACGGCAATTATTCTGTCGGCGCCGTTAATATATTCTCTGTAAGGAAAAAGCACATAAGATGTAGGTATCCATAAGTAATCAAAATCGTATAAGAATTGTATGGAGTGATTCGTTAAAACAGTTTTTATTCCTAATTTCTTACCTATGGCTATTGAAAAAAGAGATATTGGTGAGAACGCATGATGAGCATGAATTACATCCGGTTTAAATTCTTTTATTTTCTTTTCAAGCTCGGAAGTTTGTGGTATGTCCAGCACTCCTGAAGTGTTAAAGACAGAATTCACACGAATCACACTTAATCCATGTCGTCTATCATCAAATTTTGCTTTTTTTGTGATTATCACTACTTCATGTCCTCTTTCTTCCAAGGCTTTTGCTAAACCTTCTATATGGGTTGTTATCCCTCCTATTTTTGGATAAAAATAATCGCTACAAAGTGCTATTCTCATAATAAAACACCTAGTACTATTAAGAAATATGAGATATTAGAATAAATATCGAGTATCCTGTAAGATTTCTTATTGTAGAATGCGAGATAAAAGATTGCTGTTATTACTAGAAACGATGAAAATATTATATTCCTGTTAATTGCGTAAAAAATTGGTAAAAGCAATAAGGGAAATAGAAGCGAAATGGAATACGTAATCTTTTTAGATGCGTTTAATCCAAGTACGCAAACTGTTGTCTTTAACCCAGCTTTTTTATCGCTCTCATAATCTTCTATATGATTTCTTAATTCGAGAATAATAGAAAAATAAAATATAGATATTGCTATAAGGATATGCAAAAATTCAACGTCTTTGGAAAAGAATACGGAAGGAAATAAAAAGAGTAGAGAACCGAAAAAGAGGCCATGAGAGATTAGATCAAAAAATGGTTTTGATTTTAATCTGAACGGTGAAGAAGAATATGAAAATGATAGAAAAATAAGAAGGGAAAAGAAATAGAAAACATTTAACCCACATAGAAAAGAGAGAAATATGCCAAGTAATGCTAAAAGTAAAGAGAAAACTATACCATTTTTCTGTTTCATTTCTCCCATAGCTACTGGATTGTTCTTTTTCCTTTTTAATGAATCCTCTTTGATATCAAAACAATTGTTTATAGAAAAACTGAAACCCAGGTACAGACAAACGAGTACGTAGAAGAATATGGTTTTCGATATATAAGCATTCAGTTTTGCGAATATTACATATCCCTAAGTGGCTATAAGAAAGTATCCTAGCCAGTTTCTTATACGTAACATTTTTAAGTATGCTTCATACTTTTATCGTTTTTAACCATTGTACACTATTCATCAGAAATTCTAATATCTAAATCTTATAAATGCTTGTGAAGTTTACATACAATTTTGATGAAATAACTCCATTAATTCATTTAGAAGATAAATCAAGGTTTTACCTTACTAGTAAGCATCTCTTTACTTTCCACAGGAATTTGCTTTTCCACTTCTTTTTCGATGATGGGGATCTCTACCTTCATCTCTTCCTCTCCTTCAGGAGCAGGAATTTTTTCTTCAGATAGTTCCTCTTTGACTTTTTCCTTTAAGATTGAAGTAGCGATTTCCTTTCCTTTTGTAGAAATATTTAAAGCTTCGATTATAGCCTTCTTTGCTCTCTCTGGTACTTTTTCATAAAGATACTCTAAAATATTTATATGAATCGTAGTAGCTTTTTCAACCAATATTTCAACA
>CAYMVK010000060.1:0-1520 GCA_964394105.1 Candidatus Woesearchaeota archaeon
TTCTTCTTTTTTAATCCTTTCTTTTAATTCTTCAATTTTTCTTACCATTATTTCATATTCTCTCTTTTTTCTTTCAATTTCATCTAATTTTCTCAAATTCTCATTTATTTCATTTATTTTTTCCTCTAACAAAATCTTTTCTTCTTTTAACTTATTTATCTCTGCATTTATCTTCTCTTTTATTGAATCTACATGCTCTTTTGAAACTTTTTGTTTACACAATGGGCAAATACCTTCTTTCAAATCTTCCAAATTTCTCAACTCCCTTTCATTCTCTACAATCTTTTCCTCAATATATTTTAATCTCCCTCCTATTTTGCTTAACTCTTCATTTAATTCTTCTCTATTTATGCTTAAATCTTCTATTTTCACTTCGTTTAACCTTCCTTCTAAATAAGATAACTCTTGTCTATCTCTTTCGAGATAATATCTTGCATATCTTAATTTACCTTCAACATCTTTTAATTCTTTTTCTAAGTTTATTAATTTTTCTTTTTTCTCTTTATATTCATTGTATTTGCTTTCAACATTTTTATATTCATTATAAATCTTTTCCAGCTCAGACTTAATAACATCTAACTCATCTAAATATTTGCTATACTCTTTTTTCTGATTCTCTAATTCATTAACAATTATGTCTAAAGATTTTATCCTCTCTTCATAATGTATTTTCACCTTTTCAAAATAATTTATAACCTCTCTCAAATTTTCATATGCAGTATTATATTTATCAAAATTTAGCAATTCATCAATCAATTTTTGCCTCTCTTCTCTACTTAAATTCAAGAAAAGATTTAGTTCTCCTTGCTTACTATAAAATAATGTTGAAAATATTTTCATTGCATAATTTGGATCAATATTTCTAGAAAAGCCAATTATTTCAATTATTTTTCTTGAAAAATCTTCCAATCTTGAAAATACTGGTAACGGTTTATCATTCTTATATAATCTCAAACTATTCAAATCAATTCTTATCCCATTTCCAAATTTTTCAATCCCCTTTATTATTCTATACTTTTCTCCATTCTCCTCAAATTCTAAAATCACTTTTCCTCTTAAACTATCTATTTTTAATAAATAAGAGTAATTCTTTGTTGGGAATAGTGCAAATTCAATACCCATAAGAACAGAACTTTTTCCAGAACCTGTTCTTCCAAAAAAGACATTTATTCCTTCTTTTAGTTCAATCTCGCTCCTCTTATGAGATCTTATATTTTCCAATATTACTTTTTTTATTATCATTTTAGTCTAATATCTCAAATTCTTCTCTTAGCAATCTTATTATCTTATTTTTTGCAATATCAATTTCAGAGGATCTTTTAGCCCTTCCCAAAATATCTATTATCTCTTTTGCAATTTTTACCTCTCTATTACTATATCCCAAATTTCTTAATGCCTCTATCTCAATTTCATCAATATTTTTTGCTTTATACTCTCTTAATACTTTTTCTTCTTTTCCTCTTACATCTTCTAGATTTAATTTTAATGCTAAAAATCCTCTTTTCTCAGCACACTCTTTT
>CAYMVK010000060.1:1530-2283 GCA_964394105.1 Candidatus Woesearchaeota archaeon
CTCTTTTAATATTTTAACATTTATCAAAGATCTTGATCCAGATGATAATTCACCAAAGCATTTGATATAAACTAATGGATTATTTGTATTGTCTATTGTTCTCAAAACATTTATTATTTTTTCAGCTACTTGACTTGAATTCAATCCATTCAAATTTAATTCCTTGTACACTATTGGTCTTGTATTTATCTTTACCCATTCAATGTTTTTCTCATTTATATCATAAATGAAGAATCCTTTTTCCTTTGAATGCTTCAATTCTCTTATTTCATAAAATTCTGTGGAGCCAGGATAAACAACGAAATAACCTTCTTTTCTTAAAACATATTTTGAATGCCAATGTCCTCCTGCATAATAATCAAAACCTCTCGGCAAATCATACAATGAAATATCTGCAAATTTTTCAGAAATCTCATTTATTATGTGATGGAATACAAAAACCCTAAAATCATATTTTTCT
The DNA here is from genome assembly GCA_964394105.1 of Candidatus Woesearchaeota archaeon. GTDB lineage: Archaea > Nanobdellota > Nanobdellia > CAYMVK01 > CAYMVK01 > CAYMVK01. Next base: position 1,991 of record CAYMVK010000060.1, read on the forward strand.
AAATCTTTAAACCTCTGCTTCAAGTAAGCCTCTTTTATTCTACTCCTTATTCCTGGAATTCCAGCTATAAATACTTTTAATCCATTTTTTTCAAAGATATAACCCTTATTTAGTATCGTATTTCCAAGATTTTCATAGAATCTCCTTGCAGATAAATTGATCAGAAGACCAATGCTTTCGAAGACAGACAAAATTGTATCTTCTATTCTTATATCATGAGATCCACTTATTGCAAAAATAGGGATATTTTTTTCTTTTAATCTTTTCAATTCTTCAATTGCAAAAAGTAGAGT
>CAYMVK010000060.1:2293-2952 GCA_964394105.1 Candidatus Woesearchaeota archaeon
AAATACTGTTGTTTCAAATATATAGAAATAGGGTGATTTTGAGAAAATTTTGAGTAATACTATCTTTTTTTGCAAAATAGGATATAAAAAATAAATACCACCAGTAATTACATCATAAAATACTGTTAAAATTGATGCTAAGAGAATATGCAAAAATTTTATATTAAATAAATTTGAAACGAGGAAAGATAGTAAAATGAGAAAGAAAATGTTGTGGAAAAGTTTTCTAGATAAGCTAGGTATTATATGATCAGAATCTATAATCAATTCTATTACTACAGATAGAAAAAATAAATCAAATTTATTGTTTTTTGATAATCTCGTTAATATTGCGAATAAAATCAAAATATGGATAAAAACATCTATAAAATAATAAATTACCCTCAAATAATTCATTTCTCAATTTCTTTTGCTATTAACTTTACAACTTTACTCAACTCTTTTAAAGTTAATGTATTTTTTAACTCTTCTACGAGTTTTAATCCTTTTATCTTCTTTGTAGAAAAGTATACTTCAAAAGGAAGTCTGGCAATTATAGGATATTCCCAAGGTTTCTCTTCAAATAAGTAAATTGTTGCTTTACAAAATGGGCATTGCATATAAACCATGTTTTCAATAACTCCAAGAGGTTTAACGCCGCCTTCCTGTAATAGCTTTAG
>CAYMVK010000061.1:0-2842 GCA_964394105.1 Candidatus Woesearchaeota archaeon
TACTCTATCATTACTATGGTAGAAAATTCTCAGAAGACGATGATCTAGATACTATGGGTGAAAAACAGCTAGGTAGAATAATAAAGAGGGAATATGATTCAGATTTTGTTTTTATAACTCAATTCCCGTGGAAGGTTAGACCTTTTTATACGATGCGAATTGAAGGCATTCCGAGATATACACGGTCATTTGACCTTTTATTTAAGGGAGAGGAAATAGTAACAGGAGGTCAAAGAGAGCATAGATATAAAAAACTAGTTAAACAAGCTAAGGAGAAAAAGATTAATCTAAATTCTATTAAATGGTATCTTGAGATGTTCAGATATGGTTCTCCTCCACATGGAGGTTTTGGAATGGGTCTAGAAAGATTGGTGAAGAATCTATTCAATGTCTCAGATATTAGGGAATGCTCGTTAGTACCAAGAGATCCAGAAAGATTATTCCCGTAGATACTATGATGAGAACTATAAAAAAAGTTAAAGGAAGGGTTGTTAATAAAAAAATACTTAAAACTATTGGATTTCTTGAAATTTTAACACCACAAAACGAAATTCAATTAATTACAGCAAAAGACACAGATATCCTTAACGAAATAAAAGAGATTAGAAGAGGTAGTATTATTGAGGTTGAAGGTGATGTAAAACTTTCTTTATCAAAGAAATATCCATATGAAATTGTAGTAAAAAAAATAAAAGTATTAGCAAGAAACTATAATGAAAAGCTAAACATTGTTTCTCTAAGGGAATCCCTTCCAAAGTATTGGACCCCTACTAATAACGTATACTTCTTAGTCAGTAACAACAAAAAAATATTAAGTAAATTAAGAAGTTATGTGATGTATAAGGTTCATGATTTTTTCTACAGAGTAGGATTTGTAGAGGTGCATTCACCAAAAATAGTAGGTAAAATAGTAAGGGGCCCAACTATACCTTTTGTGGTTGATTACTATAAAAGGAAAAAATATTTATCTATAAGTAATGTTTTGTATCATCATATTTTAATCATCCTAGGGTATGATAGGATATTTGAAGTTTCCCCTCTATTTAGACAAGAAAAATATGAGAGTAAATATCAGTTAACAGAATTTTGGGTATTAGATTTCTCTGAAAGTTGGAGTGGTCGAGAAAAGATGATGAAAACTCTAGAAAAACTCTTATACGACATCTTTACTGATATTCCCAGTAGGTTGGAACAAAAACTTCAAAAAGAAAATATTCCTCTACCAAATTTACCTGATCATATTGAGAAAATAGAATATGACGAAATCCTTAAATGGTTAAACATTCATAAAGATGATTACGGTACCCATCTGCCTCAACGTCTGACAAAACTACTAGAAAAAAGAAAAATTGGTCTTCTTTGGATAATTAATGCTCCATATGAGAAAAAACCCTTCTTCATTAAAAGAAAAGGTAAAAAAGCGTTAAATGCAGAGTTATGGACAGACAGAGTACCTATTCTCGCAAGTGGTGGTGAGAGAGTGACCGATTACAAAGAAGCGATTAATAATATAATTTCTCTTAAATTAGACCCAGAAGATTTCAAGCCTTATTTAGAAATATTAAAGTTTGGCGCGCCACCCTCCTATACTATTGGAATGGGTATAGAGAGATTACTTCAATATATGACTAACTTACCACTCTATTATTTAGTTCTGTTTCCTAGGTTTGCTGATTCCGAGTTTTATTTATAAAGAAATTTTTAAAATTTTTTAGAGCGCTATTATTATTGAATGACAGAATTCACTTCACTACTTATAAGAAGAAAGACCTATCGATGGTTAAAACTTTCTAGCAACGAAATCGAACATATACGAAAAACTTTTAAAATTTTGTCTCCAGAAGCAAAGAAATATTTTAATATATCACCTTTTCTGTCGATAGTACTTACTCAACAATGTACCCTTAAATGTAAGTATTGTGGAGAGGGAGGAGAAGGCACATACTCTACTAAAGTTTTTCACGACATGAATATACTAAAAAAGAGAATTGAAGAGGCCCTGGAAATAGGTGTTAAAAAAATTAGATTGACTGGAGGAGAGCCATTCCTCTACCCTAAAATGGAAAGATTGTTGAAGTGCTTAAAAGAATTAAAAGAAAATTATAATTTCTTTCTTTTGATAAATACTAATGCTACTTTACCAGTTTTTGATAATTTCATAGATGTTCTGAAAGAAATTGATGCAAAGATCGTAGTACATATAGATACAATTCAAAAAAAGATCTACATGAAAATAAACAAAAGTAATGAATCAATTTTCAAAACTGTTTTGAGAAATATCGAATTATTAAGTAAAGAAAAATTGTTACACAGATTCAATACAGTAATTTCAAAATTCAACGTTGAAGAGTTTTGGAATTTACTAGAATACGCGAAAGAAATAAAAACTAATATAAAGGTTTTTGATATTACTGAGGTTCCAAAACAATACAGAAATAAGGAAGATTTATACTTCCCTTTAGATGACTTAATAAAAGAATTAGAAAAACGAGCTAAAGAAAAATTTTTTCATCCTTATGCAATTGCATTTGGTACACCAGTAATGGTATACGATGTAGAAGGGGTGCTTATTAGTGTAAAATACACAAAATATGGAAGTAGATATGATTTTAATGAATATTGTAAGAATTGTCCATTTTTCCCATGTGATGAAGGATTATACGACATACTCTACTATCCAGATGATAAATTGTGGGCATGTAGATGGTATAGACCGCAAGATATTCTTACTAATAATTTCAAACGAGATCTGCAAAAATTATTTGAAATTTACAGAAAAGCTAAATGGTTTATTGGTAATAAGTTTGTAGCATTTTACTCAATAGCTGAAAAAATAGTTAAT
>CAYMVK010000062.1:0-2691 GCA_964394105.1 Candidatus Woesearchaeota archaeon
ACCATAATTTGTGTTCTCCTTCAAATATTTAGGTATAAATTGACAATAAGGAGGATATGGAGGAGGACTCCTATAAAACGTCAGACTAATATCAAATATGATGTAGTCTGGCTCAAAAGACGAACTTGGAAGATACACGTACGCATTCTTCCTACCTGATATATGAGGGAAAATGTCGTTCTGAGCTAAAACAGAAGCATCTTCAGGAATCAACGATATAATATAATTAAGAAGCTCCACATGTTCATCCGAATAAGAACCAAACAAATTCTTTCTCAAATCATATTTTTCAACAGCATAGGTTGCAAAAAGAAGAGAAACCACGATCAAAAGAACCATTATTCTCTTAATTCTATACTCATCAATCTTATCTCTGATCACAGAAAGCTTCCTAACGCTTTTAATCATCGAATAAAAGATGAAAGCGGTAGTAAAAGCAGAATACTGATACCTAACAATAAAATAAGGAGCATAATCCGACAGTAAACACATCAAAAACCAAGGCAAAACAGGCGCAAGATCCAAAGGAGAAAGAAGAGAAAGAAACACCAAAGGACCAAAAAGCAAGATCACATAAAGCAACTTTTCATCAAGATACTTCTCCAAATACACGTAAAGTGTAGACCATTCAGAAGGATTTAATAGATGAGCAAACTGCGACGGAACAGGCGATGCATGAGGATTAAAGATTTTCTTAACCTGAAGAGCAACAAAAAACCACAAAACAGACAACAACACAGTTAAAAAACCGTAAATAGATTCTTTATCCTTTAAAAACCTCCAAGACCAAATATGTCTCCTTAAACTATTAAACAAAACCCTCAATATGGCACACATACCAAAGGTCGCAGTGATTAATGGTACAAATTCTATCGTAGAAAGAGCAAGCACCACAGAAACAAAATATAACGAATATTTTTTCTTGTCAAAAAAATACACCATAAACAGTAAAAAAACTGGTACAAAAGCTTCTAGGTGAAAATCAAATAAAGAAACAAAAAACATAGGAGTATACAAAACATACAGCAGCACAGCACACAACGAATATTTCCCTATTCTATCCCTAGAGATCAAGTAAATGGGTATTATAGCTAGAGCAATGAAAAAGGCTTGAATTACAAGCAATGTGTCAGGAGCCGGATAAATAGCATAAAACGGCAAAAACAAAAAAAGAATCGGAGCGAAATGAACACCAAAGAAAGAACCATTAGGATTAAACCAAAAATCTGGTGTTTCATAGAAAAACCCTTCACCATGTAATGTCGTCCAAAAAGCCTGATTAAAAATACCCAAATCACTAGCCGTAGTAAGAAACCTATGATGACGAGTCACGGTTATAATAGAAAGACCGAGGAAATATGTTAGAAAAGTAAGTAAAATACATAGTTCTACGAACTTAATGTGAAATCTCTTCTTAAATAAACTTATACCCACATCACATCACCAATGGTATCTATTTTCCTTTGAAAGTTAAACATAATTTCACATACTAAAAGTTAATTGTTAAATGTCTCAATTAAAATACGCTTAAAGTGTAAGAGGGTAAAGAAGAGAAAGTTAGAACAACAAATTCGAAGTCAAAAAATAAGGAAAACGGCAATTCAAGTTAAATCTTCATACTCTAAAAAGTAAAATATCCAAGTAAGAAGGGTTTACATACATTAACATCAAATCCTAGTTTACCGTAACCCTAAAAATTTAATTACCACTACGCAGATTGCATCAAACTGAGATCAAGCTTGGCTTTCCCCTCCCCAAGCCCATAAAGTGCTCAAAACAAAATTCCATAAAAACGCTACAAAAATTCCAATTAGATTAGCCAATAGATAATGAATTCCAAAAAACTCTACCAAAAAATACAAGACAACTAAATTAATAGTCAAAGCTCCAAAACTTACAAAATTATATTTTAAGGTTCTCCTTAAAACTCTTAAAAACCCTTTAGAGCGCCTATCCCTAAAGGTCCACAATTCATTTAACATGAAATTGGATAGAATCGACATCTCAACACTAATCGCTGCTGATGCCAAATAAAAAACTTCAAAAATCTCTGTCAACGCAAATAATATCGACTCATTAACAAAAATGCCACTAACCCCTACAGCTGCAAACTTTAACATCCTATTAAATTCCCCAGTATCTCTAGCCAACCCAAAAACATGAAACAACTTGGACAGATCCCTTCTCAACATTTTTCCACCGTGTATCTTGAAAATACCCCTTCTTTCCTGAATATGAACTTCTTCACGAGAAATGACAGTATATATCAGCGGCCACATCCTGAAATTCCCTACACAAAAGTTTAACGTCTTAATATCAGCAATAAATATTGGCGGAAAGGTATCTTTGCAATCCTTAATTTGTGGAGCAAAGACCCGACACGCGACTCTTAAAAGCCTTGCAAGTAATCTACCTAAAACCCCCCATCCTTTCACTTTTGAACCATTTATCAATCTACTCCACGTAACCACAGATCTCCCACTAACACTCAGACATTCAACCACTTCATCAACTATGTTAAGATCTGGAATATATGCCATGTCCATGTACACGATGGTTTCTCCATTTACCAGATTATTTAAATTCACTTTAACGTCGCGATCATTTAAGTTAATTACCTCAAATGAAACCTCTTTTCTCTTCAATTTATTCTTAAACACCGAGAAAAACTCCTGAACTTCACATGAATTA
>CAYMVK010000063.1:0-2677 GCA_964394105.1 Candidatus Woesearchaeota archaeon
AATATAGAAGAGAATAAAAGTAAAAATAGATGAAAATATTTGACATTTTAACTAAATACTCTAACTCATTGCCAATTTGAGTATTATTCAATCTATACAAGATCTTACCTCTTTCTTTAATGATTATCTCCTTGGACTCTACATCAATTTCGTAATCCGCATGAGCAAAAGAATTCCTTATATCTTTTACTATTTTATTAAAAAATACTTTTGCATTAGGATATTTCTTTTTATATTTTTCAAAATCTGTATAAGTTTCACCAATGAATCTAATTTTAGCCTTAGGTTTCTCACCCTCCTCTATGATCAATATGCAATCCATCAAGAATGAAATTAATCTCCTATAATATGCTTCCGATAGTATTTTAAAAGATGATTGAATCAAAATGAATTGAATCTCAAAATCCTCTTCATACTTTGCCAGTTCTTGTAGTGATCGAAGAGCGTCGAACAGTTTATACATAAATTCTTCGAATTGTTCTGTCTGATAATGATTATGCCAGCTAATACCTACTAACTTCAAGTTCCTATCACAAGCTTTGTGAAAGATATCTAATAATGTCTCTGCTTCTCTGTATCTTTTTAGTCTCTCTAATTCTTTAGAGATTGTCGATTTTATTATTTTTGGAAATTCTTCTTGAATCCAATTGGATTTAAGAAGCTTTAAAAAGCAATCTCCAATTTTTTCTTTAATTAAATCTGGGATATTCAATTGTTGAGCCGATTTTTCTAATTCTGATTCTAACTCGTGTAGAGTTTTTCTTGATGGTATGCTTTTTTCAATCTCTTTAATCTTAGGAGCTAAAATGGAGGCAAACAAATTGCCTAAAATAGAGAAATATTGTGCAATCAAGTTGGCACAATCCTCATCAAGATACTTTCTTAAATCCCTACTAATTTCTCTCAAGACTTGTTCTGGAATTTCTCTCATAGCTTTATCCCTCTTAAATTCCCTTTTTTTGTTTTAACCTTTTAACTTCAGCTTCTGTAGGTAAAAGTAATCCGTAATCTTTTACCCATTTATTGATCAACTCTTCGACTACTTCCTTATAATTTTTAACAATCTTTACTACTTCTTGTTTTTTCTCCCATATCTCCTCAATTTTTTCTTTAATCTTCTTATCTTTAAATAGTTCTGACCTAATCTTATTTTTATTTAACTCCCAGAACTTTTCTAAGCTCTCTAAATCCCTAACTTCTTCCTTACCTTCTATGATTAACTGTAAGAAATAATAAGCATCTTCTATTTTATCATTACCGAATGTTGGTAGCTCATAATTTTTCTTGAATTCGTTTATCAAATTTGAAACAGTCTCAACGAAACTTTCTGGAATATTCTCTGCAACTTCTCTAATTTGTCTTCTTAGAGCTTCTAGAGAATTTAAATATTCTTCTTTGAAATTTTCCATCTTTGATCTGTAATTTTGAGGAATTAGAAATTTATATGAGTTGTATTCATGCGTTTCAAAGAGATATGAAAAATAGCCAATATCCAAGAATACCATTTCTGGGAGCTTTTTTGTCTTTTTATGAATACTTCTTATAAATTTATTCTCAGATAGTTTCTTTAAATCTTCCTCTAACTCAATTAGTAACGGATAAAGAAAGGAATTAGTGAGTAGCTGAATTTGCTGTCTTCTTCTGTCTTCTTCAATTAGTTTAACATACTTACGGTTCTGCCAAGCATAATATGCTGTAATAATAGCTAAAACAACAGAACCATGCTTATCTAACCAATTCATGAACCAATTTATGATTGAAACTATATCTGAAAGCATAATCGAATTTCAACTCAAATTCTTAACATTTTTTACTTTCTATAATTTTATAAAATTTTCAATGTATATATCTGAGAGTAGAGAATATAGGAAGTTACAGCAATTTGAGACATTTCAAATTTTATAAAAATGTAAGTCTATCCAATTTTGATTGATCGTATCCTGTAGAAGTTCTGTGGAAGAATAAAAAACTATTTACTATTTTTTTATTTTTAGAGAATAAATATTATTGTTTTCTAAATAAATTATGGAAACGAGAAGTAGAAAAGTATATGAGAGGAGTTTCTCCTTCTTACTGAAGGAGAAGTGAATAGAGGAACTAACAAACTAAACAAACTAACCATATTTAAGATGAAGTTGGGAAGTCTAGAAGTTTTCAAAAAGAACTTTCACGCTCAGGAAAGACCTTCAAATTCGCCACTGATAAAGTAAGATGGTAGCTATTAAGAGATAGACATTCCTGCTTTTGGAGAAATTTAGTTACATTCCAATATATAATTTTATTATTCTTTTGATGATTTTTTAGTTTTTAGTTCATGTTCAGCTTTAATCCAAACTATTTCATCCCATGGAATGGAGATAAGACTAGTATTGTTTTTTAATACTAAGTATTTATCAAAGAAATCCCAGATAATTCCATCAACTTGTGAATATTTCGTCGAAACTACGACATTTAGCGGGTTATCTCTAATTTCCTTAATTTTCCTCATTTTCACATTTTTCTTTACATCCCTTTCAATCATACTTACCCATAAATAATGAAATAACCAATATACAACCATCATTATTGTAATACCTATCCCAGATAATCTTAACTCTGAATATTTTGTTTGTAATTTTGAAAAATCATTAAAAATATCTTTAGCAGGTGTTTTTATAAACAATATAGCAATACTTGT
>CAYMVK010000064.1:0-2671 GCA_964394105.1 Candidatus Woesearchaeota archaeon
TTCCCAATATTCCTGATATTTGCTAAGGTTATTTTCAATTATAGCTTTCGCTGCAAATTTGGCTGAGGTTATTGCTGGCCTTATGCCCGCAAAATCATAAGGATTTACTTGATATGCTGCTTCACCTACGAGCAATATTTTATCATGAACAACCTTATCAACACCACCAAAGACTATAATCTTTGCTTGCTTTTTAATAATCTTTGCATTTATTTTCTCCTTTGCATAATAAGGAAACCCTATTTTTAAATTAATAGAACCATCTTTTTCATAATTGGGGAACTCCCACTTATAAACTCCATCAGCAGCAATTAGATAGTCGAATCTCTCTACTCTATCCTTAAGTTTAGCTTTAACGTAGTTATCTCTAATTTCAAAGTCTAGCAAGTAATCTCTTTCAAATTTGCCTCCTAGCTCCTTAAATTTTTTCAGTTAATGATGCGAAGAAATTTGAAGATAAGGGCATATAAAAACAGAATTGCATGAACTAAGCCATTTCTAAGTTTTATGCTGAACATATTAACTGTAATTTCAACAAATTTTTGAGACCTTTAAGATAAGCTATTATGTCAACCGACTTAACTAACGGCGCTAATTTTTCAATCTTTTTATAATTTAACATCCATTCGCGAAGTAGACATTCCTGTGCATTTGAATTTTCTAGTTTTTTTATCAAATAATCACTATCTTGTGTTAATAGATCCTCAACAGTAATAATATTTGAGTTCAAACCATATGCTACTACAGCTGAGCTAAAGTCTCGTTCTTTTATCTCTCGTTTCCATGTTCCTAGCCAGTTTCCAAGTCTTACCATTTGTTGAGAATAGCTTATTATCTCTCGAAGGAGACCTAATTCTTTAATATCAAAGCTAGGTGATGCCATAAGCTCGGCATCTGAATATACATACCAGATCATATTGGAACTTTCTCTAGCTTTGACCTCTTCTAAGTTTATAATAGAAGGGTAAGTGTTTACAAGATAAGAATAGTAAAGTGAATCATAACTCTGCCTCAAATCGCATAAAAGCATGTCCCTAAATTCGTCATATCGAGGTAATTTTTGTAGCAAGTTATCGATCTTCTTCCATAATTCTGCAATAAATTTTGTATATATTTTTTGTTTCTTATCCATTTTCCCATAGTTAATTTCTTCTAAATAGAAAGGAATCTTCACAAGTTCATCAATAAACTTCCTATCTCTGTAAATATCTGCAATGTCATCAAGTGCTGTAATAAAAATTGTTAGCGCAAGACGGATTTTAGAAATAATCTCAAAATATTCTGGAGAGACGCAAGATAATATAAAACCAGCATTTTGTGTATACCAACACCATTTCCATAAATATATATTACGCTTCCCTCCTGCAAGTTCATACTTTTTAACCAAATCAAGCATATCTGGGGGTAACTTTAAGTGCAAAATTTTTCTAATTAAATTTTTACCTTCTGTAGATTCTGGAAATCTTAAAATTTTCTTTAATTCTTTAATAGTTTCTTGAGTCATTTTCCGTAATCACACATAGTTCCGTAGAGTAAATAGTAGTGGTTGGCTTTTTTAATCTTAATTTTATATTTTCGCTTGTAGGAAATACTACAACATATGGAGTTTCCTTAAATTTTTTATCAGTTAGTTCTTTTATTCTAAAGACCTGACTGCCAAGCAAATTGACTTGTATATTCGATAAAAATATTAGAATACATAGCCCATTTGGAGCCTTCTCTAATATTCTGCTAACATTGTTGACTACTTCTTTTCCAGTAACAGACAGTAAGATGGCATTTTTACCCTTTGCTTTATAGCCAAGAACAATACTATCACCAAAAAATCCGGCGGCTCCTGAAAGTCTCTCCTTGTCTTCCTCAAAAGTTATGGGAAAATAAAGAGTAGCTTTATAATAAAAAGCTTCTGCTTCCTTCATAAACACAGTTTCCTCTACATCTAGAAGCTCTAAAAAGCTAGATTTTGCTGGTTTGTTATTAATCCTTAATATTATTCTGTTATCGTAATATGTCTTAGTTATCAGAAATCTTTTATTTGTTTCTTTAAGGCCAATTAATTTATCTAAATATGCTGTTAACTTGGACGCTACTCCTAAAGCAACAACAGAATTTGTCATTACTTGATTATTAAAAAATTGGTAATTATACAAATACCTTGAATCATCTACACAAGAACCTCCAATTATTTTATAGTCAGAAAGATATATAGAGAGCGATTCTACAAGATCTTCTTCTTTTCCAAGTCCTATATTAAGATAGGAAAAAAAAGGAACACCTATATAAGTAAGTAACCAACCCTTAATTTTGGACTTAACAATATTAATCCTTTTGCTAAAGAAAGGAAGTTTTGGAATAGTAGGACCAGATATTAGATTTATAAGTAATTTCTCGCGAAATTTGGTATTCCTTAGCTTTTTTTTAATCATACAAGCACACTTCTTAGCAGCAGATCTTGGGTTTCTTTTAACACCCTTCCCATAACCAGCGGCAACATCCATCTTATCACAATAAACTGCTAATGCAGTAGCACCCTTAGCAAACACACCATGCTTATTTATAAAACCTGCAACACTTCCCCCAATCATTGGAATAGTTTTCTTTGGCAAGGCGTCATAGGCAGCCTCAACAAATTTTTGCATTCCTTTTCTTTCTTTTCTTGCATAATGAATAG
>CAYMVK010000065.1:0-2599 GCA_964394105.1 Candidatus Woesearchaeota archaeon
GTTGATAATTTGTTGATGAAAAGTTGATGATTTATTAAGAGTTTACAGTGTAAACTAAAATGAATAAATATTGCAGATTTTTTTAATTATGCCAGAACTTTGCCTAGTTTCGAGGGCATTTTCTTCAGAAATAGGAGGACTCAGAGTTTAACAAATTTCCTCATATATTTTGTAAAAATCTTTTGCACTTTTTTCCCATGAATACTTTCGTGCTATTCTATATCCTTCTTTTATAATACTTTTTCTTAAATTTTCATCTGTTAGAACTGTATACACACCTTTAGCAATGTCATTTACATCATACGGATTTACTATCACAGTTCCTTTTTCTTTCGTTACTTCTAAAATTGGAGGTATATTTGATGTAACAACAGGTGTTCCACATGCAAACGCTTCCAATATAGGTAATGCAAACCCTCCTTCAAAAAGAGTTGGCAATACTAAGCAATCAGCTATATTATAATAAAGAGGTATCTTTTCGTCTTCAACATAATCCAAAAAATATACATCATGCTGTAAATTCAACTTCTTTATAAGTTGAATATTATACTCTCTTTCATTAGATCCTGGCTTGCCTATTTTTATGAGTTTTGCATCAATTTTGTACTTCCTTTTTAAATTATACATAGCTTTAATAACTCGCTTTAAATTTTTCCTAGGTTGTTCTGACCCCACAAACAGAAGTATTTTTGTGTTATTATTGAGAGAAACTCCTAAACTTTTGCATACTTCCTGCTTAAAAGTTTCTACTATACTCTCATTGTATCTCCTAAATTTGCTTAAATCTACGCCTTCATATACAACTTTTATTCTATCCCCTGGGAAATTATATCCAAGATATCTCAATATTTCCCACTTAGAATATTCTGAAATAGTGACTATATATTTACTCCTTTTTAATCCAAGAATATTAAAAGTCCAAAAATTTGAATGTAATATACTATCAAACATTATTGACGGTTCTATATCAAAACAAGTAACTATAGTTCTTTCGGGATCTAAAAATTTTGTAAGGTATGCATAAAGAGCGTGCGGTATATGATACACTCCTTCCTTTTTTTCTTTTATTTTAACAATTAACGGATACTTTATATAGAATTCATAAAATGCCTTTATAGGATTTCTCTTTAGTTTGAATAAATTAGATTCGTATCCTACATCTACTAATTTTATTTTATTCTTTAACCTTTTATGGATTTCATAATGATATCTTGAAATACCAAAAACTTCTTTAAAATTCATACCACCTCTTAAAAAATTTACTGTAATCATAACAAAATATTTTGAAATAAAATTTAAATTAATCTTGACCCGAATTTTGTTCTTATAATGATTAGTATATCCCAAATAAAAGGTTTTAGATCTTTTAACTCCAATAAGCTCTCACTTACACTTCTGCTAAATAGCAAATATAAAAAATCTTTTATTATCGTTTCAAATTTTTGGAGTTTATTAGAATATTGCTCTATTACTGACTCTATATCTTTAAATAAATAAATCATCTTTATTCCTTCTCTAAATCCTTCTAGATAATCCCTGTTCAGGATACTTTTATCTTCTTCTACAAACAATTTATATGCTAAAACAGGCAAATCTAACCCACTTTTAATATAAAGAGGAAAGGTACCCCAAATTCTTGGATTAATCTCCATCAAGTATGGTTCTCCATTTTTATCAATTTTGAATTCAACCATACCAAAACCTGTGTATTTTAGCTTTCTCATTAGTTTTAATGCGTATTCCAAAGCTTCTTTATGAATATACGACACTGCAAATGTTGAAGGTCCCCCCGTTTTAAAAGATTCCCTTATCCTTTTATGTCCACCTACCGCGACAGGTTTTCCATTATAAAATAGACCACCGATTCCACATCCAAAGCCTTCAATATATTCTTGAACTATAACTTTCTTATGTTTTTTAACAAACTCTTCAAATTTTGGTAAATCTTTTATATTTTCTAGGATTATGTATCTATTTCCTGGCCCAGGAGGGATATCTATTTCTTTTAATGTCTTTACAAAAATAGGAAAGGTAAAATCTTTCATTCTATCTTCTAGAGTATCTGGAGTTACGACTTCTGTTTTTGGGATTTTTATGTTAAGTTTATCAGCAAATTTTAATATTTCATATTTATTTGTCACAAATTCTAAAATATTACGTGGTGGAGATATTACTCTTGCATCAGTATGAATTTTATGGATCACATCCCAAACACTAAAAATTGTAGATTCCAAATGAGCGAAAATAGCATCAATTTTTTCTATTTCAATGACTTTACCAACAGCATCAAATTTAGCATAAGATGGAATATCCGAAAAATCTATTCTCATCCAACAGTACTTCGAGACATATCCTCCTCTTTTGCCGTTGCTAATTGCCATTACTTTTACTCCATATTTAGATAAAGACCGAATTACTGCCAACATTGTACTCAACTCAGCATCTAATACCAATACCTTTCTCGTTACTTCCATAATCAAATTTTCTTCATTTTTCTTTATGATTTTTGCTTACTACTATATAATAAACTAGAACTTAAGTTTTATATCCTTTTTTATGTTATCTATCTCGACTTTGATATTATCATAGCTGTTATTAT
>CAYMVK010000066.1:0-2452 GCA_964394105.1 Candidatus Woesearchaeota archaeon
GTTATAAATAGTGTTTTTATCTTACTATAAAAGCCAGAATTTAAGGATGATATGGGAAGTAATTTCATATGTAATTATCTTTTATGGTTTAGTCTTCTCGATATTTCTCTTAATAACACTTTCAGAAAATGAGGAAAAGGTGTTAAAATCTAAAGAGCCAAAAAAATATCCTAAAATTTCTATTATAGTGCCTGCATACAATGAAGCTGATAATATTGCAAACACAATTGAAAATTTGTTAAAATTAGATTATCCGAAGGATAAATTAGAAATTATTGTTGTTGATGATGGCAGTAGAGATGATACATATAAAATTGCAAAGAAATATGAGAAATATGGGGTAAAGGTATTTAGAAAAGAGAATGGTGGTAAGGCTTCTGCATTAAATTATGGTTTTTTGAGAAGCACAGGGGAAATTATTGTGAGTCTTGATGCAGACTCTTATCCAGAAAAAAATGCATTGAAGAATTTAGTTAAATACTTTGATGATCCAGAAGTTATGGCAGTTACACCTTCTGTTAAAGTAGAAAATCCGAAAAACTTTGTGCAATTGTTACAGTATTTTGAATATGCATTTTCAGTTACTTTAAGGAAAATATTTGGTTTATTAGATGCAATTTATGTTACTCCAGGTCCATTTTCTGCATATAGAAGAGAATTTTTGGAAAAATATGGTCTATTTGATGAAAATAATATAACTGAAGACCTTGAAATGGGATTAAGAATTCAGAAATATGGTTTCAAAATTAGAAATGCAATTGATGCAGTTGTCTATACAAAAGCGCCAGATACTTTTAAAAAGCTGATGAGGCAAAGGTTGAGATGGTATTTGGGTTTTATAGAAAATATCATTAATTATAGATATCTCATTGGAAGACCTGATAATTTAGGAAGAATTATACTACCTTCTGCAATATTCTATGCAATTACTCCTGCTATATTATCTTTAACTCTTATAGTTTCTTACTCAATGACGTTTTTCGATTATTCAAGAGTATTCTTTAGAGATCCTTCAGTAATATTTCTGGCACCAGTTTTTATTCCGAATTTTCTACTGTCTCTAATCCCTCCAATTGATATAAATTTGTTTGGAGTAGTTTCTATAATAGGAGTTTTTATATCATCACTTTTCATTATTTTTTGTGAGAATTTAACTACAGGAGATAAGAAAATTCTCTTAGCATTACCTATATATTTCATAATTTGGGGATTTCTTTATGGTATATTCTGGCTTAATGCATTTCTTTATAAACTATTTGGTAGGGAATTGAGGTGGGGGGAAAAATTAAGATGGAGAAATAGTATCATAAATAAGTTATTACATAAAAATGAAGTTTAAAGTTAAAATTGCACTTTCAACTATAATTGCGTCTGTAATTTTTACTTTAGGAGTTTTAGTTGGTATATTTGTGACAGATATCCAAATAAAAAGCATTATAGAAGATATAGAAGTTGTAAAAGAAAAAATAATTAGTTTTGAAGGATCTTTGAATTTAATGTACGATAAGCCTGAACTACTTTGCCAGACAAATCTTCTTTGGGTTTTAAGTGAAGATTTGGATAAAATTGCTGCAAAGTTGGCTCAACTTGATGCTACTAAAAGTATATTCAGTGATATAGAAAAAATAGAGAGAACAAAAGATTATTATTTTTCCTTAGAGCTTTTGCATTATAGTCTTGTAGAAAGGATGAAAGAAATTTGTGGAAAGAAATGGCATACTATTTTATTCTTCTATGGAAAGGGTTCTGAAAGTAGGAATCAAGGTATTTATTTGACCTTGCTTAAGCAGAAATATCCAGAAAAAATATATGTTTATTCATTTAAATACGATACATATTCAACACCTGTTAAGCTTTTGAAAAGATTTTATGAAGTTTATTCAGTCCCTACATTGGTTATTGATGGAGTAAAGCATGAAGGCCTATTGACACTGAGTGAATTGGAAAAAATATTAAACTTGGGAGAAAAATAATTAAAAAGTTCTATTTTGATCCTAAAAGATCTTTTAATGTATAGAATATTAAAGGTAAAATTATAGTTGCATCTCCCCAAACAAATTCATATTTTGCATTTTCTTTTATTTTTTTCCATGATATTGCCTCTCTTGGCATTGCACCAGAGAGAGAACCATCATATTCAGTTGCAGTAGTTATATAAACTGCATAATCTAATCCTTCTTTGAATTGATTCCACCATATTGCATGATGCTTTGATATTCCACCCCCTATAATCAAAGCACCTGTTCTTTTTGCATCCCAAACTATAGAATTTAATAAACTCTCATCTTTCAAAACATTGATTTTAAAATCTAGATGTTTTTGAGAAAAAAGCCAAATTTGATAACCTACTGCCCCATCCGTTATTCCAGGCACAATTATAGGAATTTTGTTTTTATATGCCCAGTAAAGAAGGGAATTTTCATTATTAATTCTTTTTCCAATTTCCCAACAT
>CAYMVK010000067.1:0-665 GCA_964394105.1 Candidatus Woesearchaeota archaeon
AGGTAAATGAGAAGGTCTGAAGTAAAACTTTTTTATATTAAAATGAAAATGTCGCAATATTCGTAATAACTCTTTGGGAGTTCTTAAGCCAATATGTCCTTCTTCTTTTAAGTTTAAAATTTGTTTTACGAATTCAGAAAAATGCAATCTGTTCGGAGTATAAATAAATAAACTTCCTCCATTTTTTAAAACTTTATGAATTTCTTTTAGCATACCCTTAAAATCCGCGAAAGGTAAATGTTCGACAACATCGATACATAATACTTTATCGAAGGTATTCTCTTTAAATGGTAATTTCTGTGCCAATCCTTGGCAAAGAAAAACATTTTCTCTTTTTCCGTATCGGAACACGGTTTCTCTCGCTACTTTCAAGCTTGCTGGTGAAAAATCGAGTCCCACTATTTTAGCTTCGTGTGAAAATATTGCAAGATACTTCCCAGTTCCACATCCTATATCTAATACTAAATCTTCTTTTTTTAATTTAACAAGCTCTTTTACATTTCTCTGTTGATCTTTTAAACGCTGTTGCGGCTTCTCAAATGTTCCTTTTACTACTTTTTCATAAAGTTTCTCGTCTGAATATTTAAGTAATTCTTGTTTCCAGCTATCTCGAAGCATCAAATTTTAGTACTTTTAAGCGTGAAAATTCTCCTTCCTTTTCTATT
>CAYMVK010000067.1:675-2408 GCA_964394105.1 Candidatus Woesearchaeota archaeon
CATATATTCCGGCTGGAACTTCTCTACCTCCATCGTCTTTACCGTCCCAAATTAATGGAAAGTTTTGCACTTCAAATGCTTTTATCACTCTGCCCGTTATGTCATAAATTTTAACATTATAAAATTGCCTTTCATTCGTGCCAACTGAAAGGATACTCTTCTGTCTAATTGTCTCATTTGCCTCATCTCCCGGAACTATCATCATGGTAAGGTAAAATGGGTTAGGAAGCACTTTCCAGAGACACCCATTTATAACTTTCACAGTATCTCTGCCTTCAAATTCTTCGCCTGTTACTAAACTTCCTCTTACTTTAACTTCCACAAAGCCCAGAGGAGCAATTTCTATAAATTTACGACGCGAGAATTTTACCA
Organism: Candidatus Woesearchaeota archaeon; assembly: GCA_964394105.1. Lineage (GTDB taxonomy): Archaea > Nanobdellota > Nanobdellia > CAYMVK01 > CAYMVK01 > CAYMVK01. The sequence continues at coordinate 1,048 of CAYMVK010000067.1, forward strand.
TAAGATCTAGAATTCCATCGTTATCGTGATCCCCAATATGAGTGGGATGACTATAAGCAAAAATTGAATCATTGTTGACAATTAAACGAACACTTGAAATTATAATATCAGAGGGATCATAGTTTTGAGGTAATTCAATGTAACCTGTTAAATATCTACCGTGGCTTTTCTTATTGATAACTCTAGGATGAAGTTCAAAGCATGCCTCTATGTATCTCTTTAACTTAGCACGATAAACATCTGAAAGTTCTTCTCCATCGTAACCACCCACCAGATAAAGCCAATCATTCCACACTACCGCTTTAAGCCACGAATATGACCGTGGTAAAGTATCGAGAAACTCCCATTCTCCCAAAGAATAATCTTCTTTTATTTCGGCGACAAAAACTTGATTCGTGGGCTCTTTACCTTCTGTCCAACCGCCCATTACATAAATCTCATTACCATGAACCACAACCGCAGGAGCAACCAAAGGAATAGGTAAAGATGTCACCTCTCTCCATTCTCCTAAAGTGTGGTCAGGTTTTATCTCTGCAACAAATACTTTATTCGAAGGAATGGGATCGTCACCTCTTCCTCCCACTACATAAATATGATTATGATATAATACCGCTCTGCAATAACTTAAATCACAAGGTAAAGATGTAGTTTGATACCAATTTCTAACACTATAATCTTCTTCTATCTTTCCATAATAAACTGTATTTTTGCGATCAAACCAATCTCTTCCTCCTATCACATAAATATAGCCATCATAAACTACTCCTGTAGCATCATCTCTTGGTTCAGGAATATCTGAAAGAGTTTTCCACTCTGTAATAGTGTTGTCTTGATTTACAAATGCGTAAAAACCATTTTTGAAAAATCCCGCAGGTCCCTGCCCTCCTATTACATATATCACATTGTCATAAGTCACACAAACAAAATCACCACGGGCATCTGGAAGTGAAGTAGTGCTATCCCAATAAAGTATCCTGCCGTCGCTCGCTAATTTGCCATAAGTCACCCAGCCACCACATTCATAATAGCCCTTTAAACCACCTATCACATAAATACAATCGTTGAGCACAACTAAACCATGAGCAGCGCGAGGCGTCGGTAAAGGTGTCTCACTAATCCAACTTAACGCTACTAATAGTATCAATATCATATCTCCCCCTTTTTAATATTTTAATCAAAAATTTCGCTTGTCAAGAAAAAAATAAGATTAAAATATAAAGTGAATAGATATTTAAAAATCTTCTCAATTATTATTATTGCAGTTTCTTTTTATTTTCTTGGGCATACACTTTATTCCTCATGGAATCAAGTAGACTTCAGTCAGATAAAATTAAATTTTTTCTTTCTACCAATTTCTTTAA
>CAYMVK010000068.1:0-2366 GCA_964394105.1 Candidatus Woesearchaeota archaeon
GGCTGATAAATGGTATTCAAGAGTTGTTGATAAAATAACTAAAATATTTATTTTAAATAATTAATAAAAATAGTATATACTCTAAGATTGCAAATATAACGAAGCTGTATCGACTAGTTTTTTTCTTATGATTTTCTCAAACTTCTTTTCATCAAGAACCAAAAATGGTCCAAAATCTGGAAGTTCAATAAATTTTGATGTAATTCCAAGTCTATTAAGCTCATCTAGAATTTCTTTTATGCTATCAAGCGAAATTTCATAGAATTTCATGTAATTTTCAAGTTCTTCTCTTGCAGATTTTGGATTTTTAATTCTGCTAATTGCATAAATTGTTGCTAGCGACCCAAATTCAAATATAAGCTCGTTTTCAGATAAAGGATTTCCGACTAGTATGTATTCCGAAACCTCTATTGGACCTCTAATCTCATTATGGATAAATCGACCACGAGAGTCATAAACTGGTACCTCATAAGCTAAACCAAGCTCTTCTAATCTATTGAAGAAACTTCTGCTTTTACTATAGTTGTAATAAGTAATAAAATGGCAGATTAAAGATAAGAGTGGATGTAATTTTTGCTCTCTCTCGTATTTAAGTTTAACTTCCCTTCCCATTGATATAAGTTTATTACGAACTACATAATCTGTAACTTTTCGCCCAGCATATGAGAGTAAACGGTCAAAAACATCTTCTTCTGATAGCTTAAATTTCATAATTTCCTCTTTTGCAAGTCTTTCTACTGTTCCAGCTGCTATTATCGGAGCCATTTTTCCGAGCTCTTTAATAATATTATCAAGTTCTCTGGAATTTTCACGAATTCTGTCAGTGATTATTTCTCTACCGATCTCTTTTCCTTTATCAGTTAAAGATATGAAATATTTTCTTAACTCTCCACTACTCCTGGCTGTCTCAAGTACTAAATCAAAATTTTTTAGTATACTTAGAATCCTAGGTTCAATTGTATCCCTGTATTGAGGTCTTTCAGTTTTTACGCCAGAATGTATTAAACTATAAGTCACACCATTCCTATACTTAGAGGGAAGTTCCCTAGTAATATACAATATTGCGACAAAACTTTTAATATCTTCAATAAACTCGTCTAATCCTGAGCTTTTCAGTATTTGTAGGAACTTATCTAATTTTCTTTCTGCTGTAGGAGGTGGTTCAGGTATTTGGCGTCTAATCCACTCCTCAAATGGACCAAACTTAGGAAATACTGAAGAAATGCTTAAAACTTTCCTTAACTTGCCCTCAAAAGAATTATAATGGATTATTAGGATCCTTTTACCATAACACTCAATTTCACCCTCATATGCTGGATTATCTACAATTATGTAAATTAAATCAAATCCAGATTTAGCTAATTTTTCTGCATCTTTTTTTATATCACTTGTAAGACTTATTTCGATTCCAATAGTTTTACCATGGGATTTACTATATCCATACAGATCTATTCTGTCATTAGGCGAAATATAACGCTCTATTTCCACTGTAAAATCGTAATACTTGAGAAGCTCGCTTAAATACTTTTGAATTTCCGAATGCATGTTAGTCATGGTAACACCTCTATAATTAATTGATAATTAATCGGTAATAGATTGTTTATTAATTTTTTGAATCAAAATAACATGGATTGGTCAAAATACAGCTTTGTCATTAGAGCTAAGAACAGAAAACTAATTTTACTCAGTTTATCGAAACCAAAGACTCCGACACAACTTGCTAAGGAGCTAAATTTAAGCTTACCTCATGTAAGTAGAGCTTTAAAAGAGCTTGAAAAAGAGGGTTTAATTACATGCTTAACACCAAATGAAAAAGTCGGAAGAATTTACAAAAGGACTACAATTGGAGAGGAAATTGCTAATTTTATAGAAAAAGGTGATTAAAAAACACACTAAAAATTACCCTTGTTAAATTTTAATTTAGTATTAATGTTTCTTTGGTTAAATTTTCAGTTCTTCAAAGTTTTTCCCAATTCTTTTAGCAAATCCTGTAGTTTTGATGTAATAATCTTTTAACTACCTATCTTATGCTGCTTGTCGTATTTTTGGTTTAATTACAGGGTAGCAATCAGCTAAAGCGATCTATTTTGCAAGGTTAGTTAAGTTCTTAGCTATGAAAACTCCTAATGAGCTCCAATTTTTAAACTTTAAGATACAAGATACAGATACATCAACTTTACCAATTCAAAAACAAATTGCATGGAAAAATCATGCAACTTGCAGGGTATACTTTAAGTTAATTTACATTTACATCAAACTAATTGTAATGGAATGGAGTAAAGATAAGATACTTGAGTATGTCCAGCAGGGATGGACTTTAAGCTGGGATAAGACTAACCAAAAGTATAAGCTGCAGAAGAGAATTA
>CAYMVK010000069.1:0-2343 GCA_964394105.1 Candidatus Woesearchaeota archaeon
ATTAAAGAGAGTCTTGATATAAAATATATGAGTGATAGAGTATGCCAAGTGAAATAAAACCGAGAAAATTAGAATTGAAAATTGAAGTAAAGAATTTTGGTCCCATAAGTTTTGGCGAGATAACACTTAAACCTCTTACATTATTTATTGGTCCCAACAACTCTGGTAAATCCTATGCGGCGATGCTAATTCATTCTATATTTGAATCTTATATCCCGATCTTCTTAAGACGACATTATATTTTTGGTGAATTTAATAGAGGGAGAATAATTAAAGATTTCAGAGCAATTTATACAAGGAATATCTTATAAAATTATTGAAGAGATATATGAAAAGAGGTTAAATGATGAAATTATTCGCTCATATGCTTGTCCATTAAATGAATTGATCAGAATTGGAGAAAAATCATTTGAATTAAAAATATTTTTTAATTCTTATAGTGTTGGTTTGTTTTATCAAAAAGATAAGTTAAAGGTTAAAGAGTACCCGAAATTAGATATTAATATAATAATCGAAGTCGTTAAATCGCCGCGTCATACGTTTTTTGAATTGCAAAATAAAGGAAAAAATAAAGTTCTGATTAAGATAGGCTATATTGAGAAAAAGAAAAGAGATAGTGAGTTTATCCTTATGCGATTAATAGATACAATTTTTAATATATGTTTTCAGAAAATACTGGGAAATGTAGCAATGCCTTGTTATTATCTTCCTGCTGCAAGGTCAGGTATACTTCAAGGCCATAAGGCGCTTGCTGCAAGCATAGTAAAAAAAGCCCCATACGTCGGTATAGAGAGATTAGAAATTCCAAAGTTCTCGGGGGTTATATCCGATTTTATATCTTCTGTTATTACTTTACCTGAGGAGAAGGGTTCTTTTTATCGACTTGCTCAAGATTTTGAAAAAGAATTAATTAAGGGAGAGATTGTGGTTCGAGCGTTAGATGAATATCTTTATCCAGAAATTAAATACAATTTTCAGAATACTGAGATTCCATTACATAGAGCCTCTTCAACTGTTTCAGAATTAGCACCACTGTTTCTATATTTAAAGTATATCATAGAGCCAAAGAGTGTATTGATAATAGAAGAGCCGGAAGCTCATCTACATCCAGAAAATCAGAGAATTTTAGCAAAATATTTAGTAAAATTGGTAAGAAAAGGTGTTAGTGTAATAATTACAACTCATAGTGAGTACTTATTAGAGCAATTAAGTAGTTTTATTATGCTTAGTAAAATTGAACCTGAAAAGCGTGTAGAGAGATATAGATATGAAAAAGAAGATTACTTAAAACCTGAGGAAATAGCGACTTATGTGTTTAGTTATGATAAGGAAAGTGGTGGCCACAAAATAACTAAAGTTGAAATAACAAATGAGGGAATTCCTCAAGATGAATTCCTAAAAATTTATGAATCACTTTATGAAGAAACAATTAAGCTTCGAAGAGACTTAAGTGCTAAAAAGTAGATGACGGGGTGTGCCCCTTGTCAATTTTAAAATGTATTAAAAATAATTTTACCAATGCACTAGTAATGAACTGTTCTGAAAGGAACTGCAAATTGAAACTTCATGATTTGTGTAATTATGTTGTATTAAAAGGAGAAAAGCTTTGTAAAGATCAGAGAATATGTGATTGTATTATTTTCATAGAAGAAACGGCTATTGGGATTGTAGAATTAAAGAGTAAAACGGCGCATTCTAATGAAATTAAAGAAAAACTTACTAATGGAACATTAATCGCGTTGAATATTTTAAAAAATTGCAATAATAATCAATCGAAGTTTGATTTTTATCATATTGTTTTGTGTAAAGCATGGAGTTCTTCCGAATACAGAGTGATAACCAGTGAAAAAATTGAGATTAGTGGAAAAAGATACTATATCATTCCCAAAAGGTGCGGAGTTTCTTTCTCCGAGATAATACGCTATTTTAAATAAAACATAAAACTATACTATTAGTTCTAGTTTGTAATAGTTCTTTTAAATTTTAACTTCTGTTATATAACCTTTTTCACGAATTTCATCAAGAATCTTAAGAAAATCTAACTCAGGAAGTTCCCGATTCATACATTTGTAGGATATAGAGGAGATGATAATCAAGCAATAAAAAAGCACATTTCTAGGCATAAATGGTAATCCGCTTTATAGACGAGTTCTAAGACTTTGGAAAAGCGATTTGGCGAGTTTCTAAAAGGTTAGAGGAGAACGAGAACGAATCTCCTAGCTGAATGATGTATTCAGAAAGTTTAAGTCAGCGTTTCCCTGCGGAGACGTAATCAAATGACTTAGAGTCCTCTCTCTGAAGCTTAATGGCAGAAGTAGATAAGAGAAGGTTCTTCCCCTAAGT
>CAYMVK010000070.1:0-2338 GCA_964394105.1 Candidatus Woesearchaeota archaeon
AAGCGTCTATTAATTTTGGATTTTCTTTATAAAGTTCCATCATTTTATTGTTGGGTAAAGGTTTTAAAATAATACCTTCCCAATTATAAACTCTAAATCCTGAATTATTCAAAATACTAATTAATTTAAATCTGTCGAAAACATGATAATGTCCATATTTTAAGTCTCTTTCGGTAAAATTGTGAGGTTCATCCAAAATGTTCATATAAACTCCCAATTTTCTATGAAAAGAAAAAGCATTAGGAAATATAATATGTAAGCGACCTGAAGGTACTAATGCTCTTTTTATTTTCTTTAAAATTAAACTTGGTTCTTTAATATGTTCTATTCCTCTTATCCAAATGATATCAGTATAATATTGCTCTATAAACTCAAAATCTTCCCACAATTCTTTATAAAATTTTATAGATTTTTTAAAGCTATTTAACATTTCTTTCGTTTCATTTATTCTTTTTATGCTAGCATCAACAATATGTAATTCTTCTATCTTATCAAGATTAGCAAGCAAAAAGCTTGATAATCCAGATGTTCCCAATTCTAAAACTTTCTTTCCTATTAAAAAGTTATAAATAGTTTTTAAATTATAACATAATAAAACTTTATCAAAATCTTCCTGAATATTGTAAATTTCCGCTATTTTTTCTAACTTTTCTAATAAGAAAGCTTTTGCCATCTTTTGGGATTGTCTTTTATCCATTTGTATTCTCTCCTTATTCCTTCCTTTAAATCAACTTTAGGAACCCAACCTAGTAATTTATAAGCTTTTGTATTATCAAGAGACATAATTCGCAATTCTCGCGGGAGTCTCATTCTTCCTTCAATATATTTTGAAAACTTTCCTTCTTTAATATCTTCATGAATAATATCGAGTTCCTTTCCATCTATCTCTTTAACTACTTTTTTAACATAATATGCTAAATCTTTAATACTTATCATTTTTCCTGAACTTACATTTAAAATTAAATGCCCTTTCCAGCTATTTTTTACTAACATCAAATTTATATCTGCCACATCTTCTACATGAATGTAATCTCTTACACTTAATCCATCTCCAAATATTACCAATTCTTTTCCTTCAAGAGCTCTTTTTAAAAATATTGTCAAAACTCTCCCATACCATTCTCTTTCACCATATACTATAGAATATCTTAAATTTGCAATGTTTAACCCTTCATACCTACAAAAAACATCACAATATTGCTCAACTGAAAGTTTACTTACCCCATATTCCCAGTTAGGTTCTTTTTTTTCGTTTTCTTTGACTAAATATGTATCTATATTTCCATATACACAGGCTGAACTTGCAAAGATACCTTTAGATATACTACAGTTTTTCATAGCTTTTAAGACATTGAGACTTCCTATTATATTAATTTTTGCATCTTCTACAGGATCACTCATTGCAGTGGTGATCTCCAATTGGGCTGCGTGATGAATCACTACATCATGTCCTTTCATAGATCTTTCCAAAAATTTATAATCCAGTATATCTCCTTCAATAACTTTGACCTTACCTTCTAAATGTCTAATATTTTCAAAAGTACCTGTAGAAAAATTGTCATAAATAGTAATTTTATATTTCTTCTCAACTAACTTTTCTACTATCCAACTTCCTATAAAACCTGCTCCTCCTGTAACAAAAATTTTCATTACACTACCTCCGGCTTCAAAATTTTTAATAACTTATTTAGTAGTAAACTATATAGTTCATCCAAATTAGTTTAATTAATATAATCAACAAAACTATTAAAATACACAGCATTAGACATTTTCATCTTCCAATTTTTTAGATAACTAATTCTTTTAGATAAATAAAATTTAGTTCATTACACTCTGTAATGAGCTTATCTTTCCAACTATCTCCTATATATAAAAAACATGATTCTTATTTAATATTGTAGTGTTTCAATATCTTTTATCATCCCCTCAGGATTAGGCTTAAATCTTTTTACACACTCTTTACTTATTATTAACTCAAAAAATTTTAAAATTTGGAGTTTATTTAAAATTGTCTTAATTGTTTTATCCATATTATCGCTCAAAATATACTGTATAACTTCAAAATTATGAATTTTTTCAATCAATCTTACTGAAATTTCATTCACAGAAAAATCTGCTTTTAGTTCGTATTTTTCTATGATTTTAAAAATAGCATCTTTTGAAATATCCTGTTCTCCTAAATATATAAGTTCATTCAAAAATAAATCTTTTTTAATTTTGATATAGAAATCACCTATACCTAAAAGCTCCCTTTTTAATCTTTTCCAATCTACATATAAATTTACAATAGTTCCATCAAAATCCCAAATTATTAATTTATATCTTTCAGCTATTTCCA
>CAYMVK010000071.1:0-1527 GCA_964394105.1 Candidatus Woesearchaeota archaeon
ATGATTTAGTATTATCAGAGAAATTAATACGTGACATACTCTCATATTTTTATTCTAAATAGTAACTTAAATGGGTATCTATTATCAGAATAAAGTTCACTTTTACATATAACAATGTTTATTTATCTTCTTAGAACGATGTTAATTGGTGATGATATGAGAAAAATTAAATTTGGGATTATAGGAATTGGAGGTATTGGAAAACATCATGCAAAATGTATGAGACAAGTAGACGAAATAGAACTTAAGGCTATTGCTGATATAAATGAAGAAATTGCAAGAAAAATTGCAGAAGAATACAAGGTAAAATGGTATACTGATTATCTATTAATGTTAGAAAAAGAAGATATAGATGCTGTAAGTATATGTACTCCTCATTATCTTCATGCAAAAATGGCTATAGATTGTATGAAATTTGGTAAGCATGTATTAGTAGAAAAGCCTATGGCTAGAACTGTAGCAGAATGTGATTCAATGATAAAAGAAGCTAGAAAAAGAGGATTAAAATTAGGTGTAGTATTCCAAAAAAGAACAAATCCCGATATTATAGCAGCAAAAGAATTTGTAATGAAAGGAGAATTAGGAGAACTTTACAGAGCCTCCCTTGAATTCTTTACTTTCAGGTCCCAAGCTTATTACAATAGTGGTGCTTGGAGAGGTACTTGGAGTATGGAAGGAGGAGGAGTATTAATAAATCAAGGAGTACATTTCATAGACATATTTCAATGGATAATTAATTTAAAACCTAAAAGATTAATGGCTATTATAGGCAATTTACTTCATAATATAGAAGTAGAGGATTTAGCAAGTGCAATTTTGGAATTTGAGAATGACGTACAAGCAACGATGCAATTCTCAACCATAGACTATCCTGGATACAGGAGAATGGTCTTTAGAGGAGATAAATCAATTTTAATATATGAAGATGGAAAAGTTAGAGTTGCATATACAAAGCCTGGTATTAGATTAGGAATTCAAGAATCTGAAATTTGGGGAGCACCAAAATGTGAATGGGAAGAATTAAAGATAGAAGAAAGAGAACATGGACATGTAGCAGTTTTGAGGGATTTTGCAAGAGCAATTTTAGAAGATAGAGAACCCATGGTTACTGGAGAAGAAGGGATAAAATCAGTTGAAATAATAAATGCTATCATAATGTCAGGAGTAACGGGTAAAGTTGTAACATTTCCAATAGATAGAGAAGCTTATGACAAAGTTATAAATAAATTAAGTAAGCTTAAGAGAATTGAATATTTTCAAATTTAATTAATTATTTTTAAATCTCTTAAACTAGTTTTGTTAAAATATATAAATTTATTAAGATAGAATTATAACATGAGATCAAATACATTATTCATAATAATTGTCCTAACAATATCAACAATAATCCCAACTATAATCAAAGCTGAAGATACATACGTTTATTATGGATACACTCCCACAGATGCATCACTTTTTGTCGTCGGAATAAATAGGACGGATATAAGAGTTATTGACCTAGTTAGTAAAAATGAATTATTTAAAAGT
>CAYMVK010000071.1:1537-2250 GCA_964394105.1 Candidatus Woesearchaeota archaeon
ATTGACAGATTGGAAAAAATTGAAATAAAATCACCTTCAAATACCTATTTCAAACTTGAAAGTACGCATCGAGTAGCTGCTTATATAGTGTATAGCTCTGGCGGATGTACTTTTCACACTTCAACAGAAGGAGGCTTTGTTGGAAGAGAATTTATAATAATGATACCTACAGCTCCAGTTACATATCGGCCAGCTACGCATGTCATATTTGCTATTGAAGATTCTTTAGTTAGAATTTACAATTCAAGCGGAAAACTCGTTGCCTCTTTCTCCATAAAGGGCTATTCCTATAAACCTATTACTTACGGAGTGCTTGAACCCCTAAAAGTATACAGAATAGTTAGTACTGGGAGAATATTGATTAGCACATGGATTAGTCATGGATTAACATTTTCTCCATCAATATCAGGTGGTTTCGTTGGAAAATACTTTTTCGGTTGTGGAATTACTGGATATGTCACAATGGGTGGAGGAGATATTTTGATAATTCCACAAAGAAAAAGAACAACAGTAAAAGTTCATGACCTTACTACTCCTCTAATGATTTCTGGCCTATGGCCATATATAAAAGTAGATGTAGAAAAGGGAAAAATATTTTATAAACACGCTACTACGTCATATTTCAAATATAGATACTTCTTTGTAGAAAGTCAAGATGATGTTTTAACATTATTTGGAGATACAACTGGTAGAGTAACTCTTGAAGGTGATGT
>CAYMVK010000072.1:0-2205 GCA_964394105.1 Candidatus Woesearchaeota archaeon
TATCATAGTAATAATCCCCCTTTCTGTCTAAATTTAGTATATCCTTTACAAAAATTTCAGTATTGCCATTACTTATTAATATTTTTTCATCTCCATTATATAAGAAATCTTTATATTCTTTTAGAATCTTTTGTTCTTTTTCAAGAGCCTCATAACCATTTTTAAATTTCCAAACCCTAATAACTTTTATCTTTTTTTGGTCTTCCGGTTTAAATCTATTATGAATATTTCTTTTATTTGTAATCCCAATCTTGTAAAAGTTTTTGTTATTATGTTCTATTCTTATATAATACAGAAAGCTTGGTTTTGTAAAGTCAATTCCTCCTTTGTTACAGTGAGGGCAGCCATATCCAGTAAGGTGATTATGAGGAGTTTGTAAGAAAATTCTTCCACAGTTCTTACAAATTATCATAACTTTTGTTTCTTTATTTATATATTTTACTAATGAATAATCATATTTATCCCCATGAACTTGTTTAGCTCTTTCTATAAATTCTTGAGTATTAGACCTTTGTTTTTCTGCTATTTTTTCTACTGCACATTTTGGGCAGCCATTTCCTTGCAAGTGCATATAAGCTAATTGTTCAAAAATTCCATGTTTAGGGCAAATAATTTTAACTTTACTATGAGCTTTTTCATATTCTACTAATGAGTAGTCATACTTGTTTCCATGAACCTTTTTGGCTTTTTCTATGAATTGCTCTCTTGTCATTGTTTGTCTTTTGCTTCGTTCTTCTAAAGCACATTTAGGACAACCTTGACCACTCAAATGTCTATTAGGAGTTTGTTCGAATATTCCATGTTTTGGGCATATAATTTTGACTTTTGTCTTATTATTTCTATATTCTACTAAAGAATAATCATATTTACCACCATGAACCTTTCTGGCTTTTTGAATAAATTCTTCTTTTGTCATTGACAATTTTTGTCTAATCTTTTCTATCCTACACTTAGGACATCCTTCCTTCCTTCTTAAATGTCTATATGGAGTAGTTTGAAATTCACCATGTTCAGGGCATATTACAGTTATAGGAGTATCACAATTAACATAAATCACTTTTGAGTAATCATACTTTCCCTTGTGAACTTCAGTAGCTTCTTTAATAAACTCTTCTAAAGACATTTTTCTTTTATCTGAATTCCTTTTTATGGTACACTTTTTACATCCTTTACTTCTTAATAGGGCATAAGGTAAAACTTCCCAAACATAACCACATTTTTTACATTTTACTTTAACTTTTGTTTTACTATTGACATAAACTGTTTCTGAAAAATCAAAAATATCATTACCAAATTTTTCAATACATCTTTTTATGAACTCTTCTTGGGTTAATCCTCTTTGCCCTTTCATTTTCCCCCTTTCTTTCTAAATTCTTATCATATTATTTTAAACTTTCCATATAAATCTTTAAGAAGTTTCTTCACTTCCTATACTTACACTTGGTTCTGGATCGGTATATTTTTTAATAAAAATATAGTCCCAATAAACAGAACCTGAATTTATAGTATCAGTAGCCAAGCCTATATACCCACTACTAAAATCTGTATCTGTAGTAGTATAGCTATACACATTTGTCCCATCTTCTTTTTCATATTCAAAGGTTATGTTGCTTCCATTAAATTTTAATTTTGCTATATGCCAATCTGTATCATGAGAATATGAAGTTAAGTCTAAAATATATTCTCCATTATTCCATTTTCTTGCTCTCACATCTCCATTAGGATATCTATAATTCATAGAATATCCTGTTACATCTATATCAGCATAAGTTGAAGCTTGATTAGTTCTTCCCCAAATGCTTCCTCTTGCTCCAGAATCAATTTTTGTTTTAGATACAACTTCTCCATCTGTTACTTGTGCTGTTAATGTATATATCCATTGAGTAGAATTACTACATTTTATGATACTATCTGAAACTGAAAAATCAGATATATTTCCTCCCCATTTTTCAGTATCAAGAGAAGTTCCATCAAAATCATCAAAAAACTCAAAAGTATCTTCCCCATTACTTGCACTTGTAACATTAGAATTCCCATAATACATATAAAAACTTGTAGAAGAATTGGCAGGAATAGAAGGAACTTTAACCCAGATTTTTGCTTCTTGATTTACACTATCCCATTTTTCTATCCAGTAAGGATATAAATTGCTTCCATCATAAAATCTAATATCACTTCCATCTTCATTTGCATGACTAAAGTCAA
>CAYMVK010000073.1:0-2174 GCA_964394105.1 Candidatus Woesearchaeota archaeon
TTCGCATTTAATTGCTTCTTAGAAGGTTATAAAGCATATGTAAACAACTTTTATAAAATAATAAAGAGATTATAAGTTGTGGAGAGTAGAGGTAGGTATAGAAAGAGGTGAAATCCCGAGTGTCTCAATGCTGTAAAATAGTTTTTAAATGAAATTATCTATATTTCTATTCATATGGCAAGATTACATACTTCAAAAAGAGGAAGGAGTGGGTCTAGAAAGGTTCATAGAGAAGGTTCTCCTCCTTGGATAAAATTTTCTCCTGAAGAAGTAGAAAAACTAATTGTTAAATTGGCAAAAGAAGGAAAAAAACCTGCTGAAATAGGGCTTATACTCCGTGATGAATATGGAATACCCAGTGTAAAGCAAATAACAGGTAAAAAAATACTGAAAATTTTAGAAGAAAATGGTTTAGCTCCTAAAATACCTGAAGACTTATATAATCTTATTATAAAGGCTCTTAAATTAAGAAAACACCTTGAAAAGCATAAAAAAGATTTTCATAACAAAAGGGCTCTTCAATTAGTAGAATCTAAAATAAGAAGACTTGTTGATTATTATAAGAGTAAAGGTAAATTACCTGTTGATTGGAGATATGATCCGGAAAAGATTAGAATCTTGGTTGGAAAGTTATGAAATTAGAAAAAAAAGGTTATTTGAAAGACTAGAAAAAAGTAAAGAATTATTATTAAAAAAGTTGGATTCTTCTTATTTTTTTGAAATATATACGCATAAGGACGTAGATGGATTAACTAGTGGTGCTCTTATTTTAAAATTACTCTCGGATTTCGATGCTGAATTTAGATTGAGCATAAGTGATTTTGTAGGTGAAGATCTAATAGAAAGAATAAAACAAGATCAAAATACGAAAAAATTCTATGTTATTTTGGACATGGGAAGTAATATATCAAAAAAGATGTATGAAGTCGTAAAAGATAACTTTATAATAATAGATCATCACAAACTTCCAGACATGTATTATAATGGATATCACCACATAAATCCGTTCATAGAAGGAATAGATGGAGATAAAGAGGCTACAGCTTGTGTTCTAACATATTTTTTTATAAATAAATTTAGAGATTATACAGATTTAGCATATATACCAATAATATCGGTAAAGGGCGATAGACAAGAATTTGTTGGATTAAATAAAGAAGTTTTAGACATAGCAATTAAAAAAGACTTAGTCTATGAAAAAGTTGATTTAAAAATATATGGAAGATTCTCAAAACCTTTGTATAAGGCTTTGGCATATTCGACAAACTTTTACATAGATAATTTAAGTGGTAATGAGACGGCTGTAATAGAACTATTAAATTACTTAAATATACCCCTCCAAAATGATAAAGGTGAATGGATAAAATTAGAAGATTTAAATGATGAACAAAAAAAGAAACTTATAGACGAACTGGCTATACGAGGGGTAAAAAGTGAGGATATTATAGGGAAAGTGGTTTTATTAAAGAAAGACTATTATACAAAAGACTTTGATGAGCTGTCTACTATAATAAATGCCTGTATTCGTCAAAAATATTATGATATTGGTATAAGAGTGGCGTTTTTAGATAAAGATGTCGAAAAAATAATAGATGAGGTTATAACACTTTATCAAAAAACTATTATAAATATAATGAAAAAATTGTATGATAATTGGACAAAATACACTATTGAGAAAGATAAAATACTTATAATAAATTTCAAAGATCATATAGATCCAGATATTTTAAGTGTAATAGTATCTTTAGTAGCTGCCAAGTCTAAAAAAGATGTTGTGATAGGTATGTGTCTAAAGAATGAAAATGGTGATATAAAAATCTCAGCCAGATCAAATAACGAAAAAATAGATGTAGGAGAAATGTTAAAAAAAGTTTCTAAGACACGAGGGGGAGAAGGAGGAGGTCATAAAAGAGGTGCAGGTGAGACTATACCTGAAGGAAAGGAAAAAGAATTTATAGAGAGCATAGATAAGATGATAAAATAATGGCAAGATTATCTTTAAAGAAGAAAGTAAAGAAAGAGTGGTTCCCCATTATAGCTCCAAAAATATTCAACAATGTTGAGATAGGAGAAACTATAGCTGCTGATATAAATAAAACAATAGGAAGAACTGTTGAATTACCTCTCAATTTTGTGTTAAATGACCCTTCAAAAAATTTTGTATGGGCAAAATT
>CAYMVK010000074.1:0-2143 GCA_964394105.1 Candidatus Woesearchaeota archaeon
GAATATGGGTGAGAAAAATTGACTTCACCTTACTTAAACCTTAAATTTAAGCTTAAATTCATAAGTGATGCGATAGTTGGGGAACCAGCAAATATTTCTCGAGATCTATGTGAAATCTTAAGTATAGGTAATATAAATGAATGTAGAAAATGTTTAATTTTAAATAGAAACATTATGTTAAAGAGAGTATTAAGAGCAACTAGTCTTAGAGGAATTTTAAGAGCCTCCGCAGAATATATTATAGAAACATTGTCACTAAGTTTATTCAATAAATCATCTATATGTAGCTATTTAAAGGATTCTGAATATAAACCTTTATGTAAGATTCCGCTTAAAGATGATTCAAATAAAGAGAAAAGAATTTTTATTGATGCTGGGTGGATAGATTTAAATAAGAATGGAAATATAGCTAGCTGGAAAAATTATCCTTGTTTAGCTTGTTCATTTTTTGGAACCTCTGGTCTAAGATCATTAATTCAAGTCACTTTTCTTAAGAATAATGTTAAAGTTTTTGAAAGAGAAATTAATGACAAATATGTTTCTAAAAAATATTATATTTTTCCCATCAAGCTATTACTCGCAAAAGAAGATTATTCTTAGAAGTTATTAAAAAGAATAGTAGATTTGATTTTAATATCTTATTATTAAAACCATTAATAAAAAAGCTCTATGTTAAAGGAGATTTTAGCATAGAGGAGGTAGGCGTCTCCATTATATGGCTTTCATTCTTACCAATAAATGCAGGGTTAATAAGATTTGGCAGATTTAAATCGAGAGGGTTAGGCCATATACAAATAATATCTGAGTCCGAGTCATTTAATAAAATAGCTAATATATTAAATACTAAAGAAAACTCTGATAATATAACTAGAAAGTCAATAGAAATTATAAAAAATGAATTAAATAATAGATTGTCTTCACTCTTTTAAAACATTTATAAATTAGTATTATAAGGGAGTTATGTTTGATGTTATGAGTGTTAAATCTTAGAAGGATATTGATAAAAGATTTCTAAGCTTAATTTAGAGGGAGCTTGTAGGGAAGGGTGGGGAAAAATTGAGACTTTTATCTATAAAGTTTTAAGTGTAGAGTTGAAAAAGAATTGCTAGAAGATAGAGGATAATTTTATTTAGTAATTTTAAAATAGTAAAATTTTAGTTATATATAGGTATGAAGAAATTAAAAATGTTTAATGAAACACTTAGAAGATTTTTGTTATTTAAACCTGCAGGGATAGATATAAGATATATTCTTGCTCATACAAAGATATTTAAAAACTATCTTAGTGAAGGAGCTACTATTCCTCAGTTGATCATTTTATCTTATCTTTTAGCTTTCATTATATTAGATTGTATATATTTTACAAGTGAAGTAAGAGTGCATAAGCTAAATATTGATACATATTCGATAACCTACTTTTTTCTATATTCTTTTATTCTAATCACATACCCCCTTCTACCAATGCCTACTCTAGCATTTCATTACGCTATATTTGGAGTAATATTTGTTCATTACTCACTACTTCTTCAAACATTATTAATATCTAATGGAATATTGTGGGAAATGGAAAAATTGTTAGAAGAATCATTATTTTTCGCCTTTTTATATGTATTTATATATGCAATTTATACGATTCTAAATGTTTTAACTGAACATGAATTTAAGGTAAAGAAAATAAGGCCTTTGAACGAACTTATAGTAAGTATACTTATTTCAATAATAACCTTTATATATAATTTGCCAGCTGTAGGAGTAATATTAAGTAGCTTTATAAAGATAACGTTTTTCTCTATGTTACAGAAATTGACAGCGCTATATCTCTTTAAAGTCGGTATAAAGGATAGCCTGCTTCTCATATCATCTACGTTCTTAATAATAGTATCGCCATTAATATTTCATGCATTAATATCGGGAAAGAAAATTGAGTTAGAAGGTAAGATACTAGAAATAAGAGAACTATATAATGATGTTGATTTAAAGGAGAAAGATGTGGCATGCTTAATAATTTCAGGAAATAGTAGGAAAATTGATGAAATTTCTCGAGTGTTATTTAAAATTAATTTGTTAAAAATATTAACTTTATTTAGAGATATATCTAGGATGAAAATTAGTATAAATTATCGTAATAACGAAGATCTAGTAT
>CAYMVK010000075.1:0-841 GCA_964394105.1 Candidatus Woesearchaeota archaeon
TCTCTGCGGAGATTTAAAAAATCTGGAATGTTTGGGAAGGAATCATAGGCTCCTTTTTATATTTGTAGTCGATTGGTGTTTTGCTTTCATTTGGAATAGTAAGGCTAGTTTTGGTATTCGTGTTCTCCCTTTTATGTTATGTAAGAGTGATTTCGATGATTTTTGATGTTCCTGAGGTTTTTTCTACTTGGTATATTGTGTCGGCTATTTCTTCGAGTTCTCTGTGGTGGGTTACGATTATCATTTGGGGTATTGTTGCGCCTTCTTTGAAGAAGTTTTTCATTATTTCTATGAGTTCTTTTCTTCTTTCTTGGTCTAGGTGTGTTGTTGGTTCGTCCATGATTATTGTGGAGATTTTTCCGGCGAGGGCTTTTGCTATGGCTAGTCTTAGGGCTATTGCTACTGCTACTTTTTCTCCTCCGCTTATTGATTTTATGGATATTTCTTCTCCTTCTTTGATAATTGATATGTCGAAGTCTTCGTTGAGTAGGATGTCTGTTATGTCTAGGTTGAAACTTTCAATGTATTTTCTGGCGAATTCAGATATTATTGGAGCGATTCTTTGTCTTAATATTTTTTGGATTCCATCTCTTGAGAATGCTTGTCTGATTTTTTCGAGATCCTTGGTGAAATTTATGATCTTCTTAAGTTTTTTGATTTTGTTTTCTAGTTCTTCTTTTTCTTTTTTGGTGGTGTTTAGTTCTTTTTCGTGTTCTTGTTTTGTTTTTGTTTTTTCGCTTAGTAGGGTTTTTGTTTGGGTAAATGTATCTTGGACTTTGTTGTATTTTTCTTCTATCTCGTTGTATTTTTCTTCGCTATTTTGGAGCTGCTCTATTTCTTT
>CAYMVK010000075.1:851-2128 GCA_964394105.1 Candidatus Woesearchaeota archaeon
TTAGCGGTGTTTAGTTCTTTTGTGCTTTAAGAAGAACTTGAAGATTTTCATTTATTAGAAGATAAAGATATCAAAGATCATTGACTCAACTTCTTTTTTAATTTTTGTGTATTTAATTGTTGCTTTTGAGCTTTAACGTAAGGATAAACATATTCTTAAGTAGAATGTTAAGCTTGTTGTGCGCGAGTGTGTTTTGTTTATTTTTTGGATGTTAGGGTAGTCTGAATTCGTAAATTTTTTATATGAGGAAGAAGTAATTTTTTTGGTTATTTGAGGAGAGAGAGATAAAGTGAATAGTAAGTGTGTTTTGCGAAGCAAGATTAAAAAAATTCTTTTAACTATATTAGTTGTTTTATCGATTTTTTTAATCTGTAACCAGCAAGAAACATATGTAGGTGTAACCACCTACGTTGGACGTATCATTATCGAGTCCAGTGGGAGCATAAATCCGCCTGATGCGCCGATTCAAACATCGGATAACATTACTTATACTCTTATTGATGACTTAAACGGTTCCATAATCATCCTTAGAAATAACATTATTTTTGATGGAGCAGGCCATACAATACAAGGTAACGGAGATGGAGTAGGAGTAGACCTGCCTGGTAGCACAAACGTAACGATAAAAAACGTCAACATAAAAAACTTTTATGCTGGAATACAAATCTACCTTTCCTCAAACATCGTTATTTACGAGAATAACATAGTTAACTGCTGGCGGGGCATACTTTTACATTACTGTTCCAATAATGTTATCTGTAGGAATAATATAACTTCAAACAGAGATGCTGGAATCAAACAATTTTCTTCTGTCAACAATAATATATCAAAGAATATTATAGAAAATAATCAATATGGCATATCTCTTTGGGAATCTTCAAATAACACTGTTCATGAAAACGAATTAATAAACAACTTTATTGGCATTGATTTGCAGAAAAGTAATAATAACTTGTTGGAAGGTAATGTTATATTAGGAGGTAATGAGTGGGGAATACATTTGTTGAACGCTAGTAAAAACGTGCTAGAAAACAACTTTATTCAAAACTATTATATCGGTATACTGATAGATAATGACTGTAAATACAATATTATTAGGGGTAATACTCTAAAATCAAATCGTGGTTGGGGTGTTAGAGTATATAATCTCTTTAAACCTAAGAGCAGCACTAACAATAGTATTTATCATAATAATTTTTTAATGAACATTAATCAAGCGAGCGATGAAGGATTTAATAATAGATGGGATAATGGATATCCTTCAGGTGGAAACTACT
>CAYMVK010000076.1:0-2047 GCA_964394105.1 Candidatus Woesearchaeota archaeon
TCATTGAACAATTTAACACCAAACATTGCGTAAGCTTCTTTTGGATTTACTAAGTAATCGTGTCCAATTATTTTAATATTGGGAATTTTTCTTCTGAAAAATTTTATAACATCACTAACCGTACTGCCTCTTAAGTCTGATGTAGGAGGATCCCCTTTAAAAGCAAATCCTAAAATTGCAACTTTTGTAATTTTATGTTTTTTTTGATTTAAGTAATCTATTAAATCAGATAGAGCACTATAAATTAAACTTTCATTTACTTCTCTGCCCTTTGTAAATAACTTTGGTACATATTTTTTACCTTCAAAACTTTCCGCTAATATCCAAGTATCTTTAGTTAAACAAGGGCCTCCCACCGGACCAGGTTTTTTGAGATAAGACCTCTTATAATTAAATGTACATGCTTTTATTACATCGTATACATCTATATGCAATGAATGGCAAAGTAGAGCCAATTCATTTGCCATCGCAAATAAGGTATCCCTTTCAGCATTATTAATTAGCTTTGCAAGTTCTGCAGCCTCTACACTATTTACTACAATTTGTTCTTTTGTTATTTTTTTGAAAAAATCCAATATTTTTTCTTTGGATTTTTCGTCTATACCAGAAATTATTTGAGGCAAATTATACAACTCATCTATAGCCTTTCCTTCAATTGTCCTTTCAGGACAGAATCCCAGATAATACCTCTTCCCACTCTCATCAAGTATTGGTTTTACAATATTTCTTGTAGTTCCTACTTTCACAGTAGAACGCAATATAACAATATCTTCATCTTTAAGCTTTCGATTTAAATTTTTAGCAACATTTATAATAAAATTCATGTTAACCCTACCATTATCAAATAAAGGAGTCCCCACGGTTATAAAATATACAACCTGTTCATTAAAATCTGGAATTTCTTCAGAAAAAGTAAAAAAATTTTTTTCCAATACATAACTGAGTTTCTTATCTAATCCAGCTTCGAAAAAATGAGGTTTGCCTTTTTTTAAACTATCAAGTATAATAGGATTTATTTCTACACCATGAACACGCATTCTCCTTGATGCAATATGAACTGCCAAAGTTAATCCCACATAACCTAATCCAATTATACATACTACCATTCTATATCCTCCTTTAAATAATATTTAATAGTTTCTTTAAGTCCTTCTGTTAAAGAATACACAGGTTTAAAATCTATTGTTTTCTTTAATTTTGAAATATCTGGAACTCTTCGTATTACACTACCTGGTGGTGCTGGATAGCATTCTATTTTTTCTCTTACTCCCATTATTTCTAAAATAAGTTTAGCAAGATCTATCATTTTAATCTCTTCTTCTCCTCCAACATTGAAAATTTCATTTACTGCTTTATTAGAAAGAGCCAATTCATATGTAACCCTTACTGCATCCTTAACATAAAGAAAAGTACGTGTATTATGACATCCATACAATTTATACATCCCATTTTTAGCTCTTTGAATGAAATCAGGAATTACATGTTTATCTCCCATCCTTGGACCGTAAATATTGTGGTATCTTATAATCGTATAAGGTATCCCAAACTGTTTAGATGCTGCTACAGTAGCAACTTCTCCATGAAGTTTAGAAACCGCATATGACCAGCGTACATTTTTAGGTTCTTTTATACATAAAGGAACATTTTCATCTGTAGGGATTTTCCAGTTAAACACTTCCACAGTTGAAGCATAAGATTCAGAACTTCCTGTATAAATAAATCTTCTTAAATTTGAATTTTTATAATACATAAGTAAATTAATTGTAGGTAATGTTGAATGCCAAATAACATCAAAAGGAACTTCATAGAAATTTTGAGTCCCATTATAAGCTGCGAGGTGAAAGACAATATCAACATTTTTAGGTAGTTTAAAAAGCTCATCATAATTAGCTAAATCAGCATAAATTTCCTCCACATTACGTAAAGACAAAAGCTTGCGATATAACTTATCCTTTTTTCCTCGTATATAATTATATACAGCATAAACATAAAATCCCTTGTCTGCTAAATACTTACCCAAATGATAACCTATAGCCCCAGCAGCTCC
>CAYMVK010000077.1:0-2045 GCA_964394105.1 Candidatus Woesearchaeota archaeon
TCTTCATAATCTCATTAAAATTGAAAGGTGGCCTAGATGGAAGAAAAAGAAGGAAGATATGAAGAAGAATACAACAAAGATTTGACGAAAGTAAATATAGAATGGAAAGGACCATTACCAATTCCTTTGGATGATCCATAGATAAAAAGCCATTATCTGTTTCTTTTCATATCTTTTTTATCTTAGCTATGAAAAATCCTTCTGTGTTATTTAGATGTGGATATATTCTTATAGCTTTTTTTACTTCACTATTGAACTTATATTTTTTCCATTCCTCTAATCCTTTGCAATATTTCAAGCCATCTATTTTAATTCTCTCTAATTTTGCATTCTCATATTTTTCTAAAAGCCATGAAATCACCAATTCATTTTCTCTAGGATCAAATGTGCATGTAGAATATACTAAAATTCCACCTTCTTTTAAACAATTGAATGCAGCATTAATTAATGATATTTGAAGTTTTGAGAATCCAATACATATTTTTTCGCCCCAACTGTTCAATATAGAGAAATCTTTTGGTATATGACCTTCACCAGAACAAGGAGCATCTAATAAAACTTTATCAAACTTTATTTTTATCCTATTGTGATAAAATCTACCATTTATTCTAGTTACTACTACATTTTTTACCCCCAATCTTTGTAAATTAGATATCATGAAGTTTACTCTATCTGCACTTATATCATTCGCAAATATTATACCTTCATTATTCATAATTTGTGCTATTTGACTTGTTTTTGATCCTGGTGCTGCAGTTAAATCTAAAACTAAATCGTCTTTTTTTGGATTTAAAACAAGAGGAGGGATCATAGAAGCTGGACCTTGTGCATAAATATAGCCTAGAGAATGTTCAATCAAATTACCTACTTTTTCTACATCTATCCAGAATCCATAATCAACCCATGGAATTTTCTTTATGCTTATTTCCCTTTCCCTTAGTCTTCTTATAACAATTTCTTTTTTTATTTTTATTGTATTTATTCTAATCGATGGCATTAATTTTCTTTTTAAAGATTCTAAAAATTCTTCTAGTTCATTTTCAGAATTAAACATATCTTTATATTTTTCCCTGATTTTTGTATCTATTATTTGAAAAAATTTATTTTTCATTTACATCAAGTCTAAAAGCAAAAATATTGTATAAGTTGGGATAGAAAGTAAAGAGAAGAATAATTCATCATTTCTTCCTGCTATTGTCCTACACATTAATATCCCTATTATCATAAGAAATGTGAAAAATAACGCGTCAAGATAGTCTTTTAATATTATTTTCTTTAACTCATTTAGAATTTCATAAAAATTTTCTACCTTTGATATTCTATTCATCAGTATAATTATTAAAGGAGCTGCAATAAAGAAAATGTAAAATACTATTATATCCAACATATAAACAGATGTCATAAGAGTTTCATAATCCAAATTATACCATCCATATAGCCAAATGTCAACTTTTAATTTTATTAAATGGAATAGAGGAATAGATAATAAGACAACTATGGATAAAATGATAAATAGACCTATAAAAACATTTAGCCAAAAATTTCTCCAAAATTTTTTATCCTTTTTTGTTATTTTATCTCTATTTCTAGTCATCTTTAAACAAAGGTAAGATATAAAGAAAAAGGCAAATAATAATATTGATGTTGGAACCATGTAATAATTTCTATATTCTTTGACGGATAAAGCAAGTAATAAACTTTCTATTCCTTTCAATAAAGAAAAATATGCGAGCACAAGTTGTGCTATCAAGAAGATATGAATTATAATTTTTTCTGGTTTAGCAACTTTCTTTATATTATTTATCAAATTGCCTATCATTTTATACTAACTTTAATATACCTTCTCTTGGTTCATAAATTAAACCTTCCATTTTTAATTTTTCGATTAGCATATCTATTTCTTTATCATTTAAATCATAAATTTCTTTTAAGAAATTTCTCAACTCTTTTTCTTTTTTATTTTCTTTTA
This sequence comes from Candidatus Woesearchaeota archaeon, assembly GCA_964394105.1. Classification (GTDB taxonomy): domain Archaea; phylum Nanobdellota; class Nanobdellia; order CAYMVK01; family CAYMVK01; genus CAYMVK01. Next base: position 1,970 of record CAYMVK010000077.1, read on the forward strand.
AAAATTCCAGAATATCATATATAATAATTTCATTATCTATTTTTTCAGAAATTTTTTGATCTAATATATCCAAAGG
>CAYMVK010000078.1:0-2006 GCA_964394105.1 Candidatus Woesearchaeota archaeon
AAGGGGCTGGTTTAGTAAATTTAGTTGCTGGTGCATACTGGAATGGCTCTGCATATCTATATGGAGGGAGCAGAGGAGCTTCAAGAATTGAATTACATGATGGTGTTATATACTTATATGTGGGAGGTACTTCTGGAAGTGCAGGTGATACAGTTTCATGGAAAGAAGGTTTGAGAATAACTTCTAACGGATATGTCTATATTCCAAATAGGTTGGGGATAGGAACAACAAGTCCTGAATCAGCACTCCATCTTGTAGGTGAAGGAATTATAATAGAGAGATCTGCTTACGGGTTTATAGGTTTGAGGAGGACAGATGCAAATAGGCATTGGTCTATCCAAATAGATCCTTATGGCAATATATACATAAAAGATGCTACATATAATAGCAAACCATTTTATATCTACAAGGATAGCTTGGATAAGGTGATAGTTATAAATAAAGATACTGCTATTATTAAGAATTTAGATGTTACAGGTACAAAATCAGCAAGATTTACAGACAAAACTGGTGAAGAAAGAAGGGCATATTCATTAGAAAGCATTGATGGAAGCTACTTCTTCACGCATACAGTTATTAATGTTACAAAGAATAAGATTATCGTAGAGATTCCAGAGAATTTCTTAAATACAGTTGTTGAAGATACTATGTGGGTTCAAATAACTCCAAAAGGTAAAAAGCCATTTACATGCTCTTACGAAATTGATGGTAAATTTATATATCTTTACTGCTCAGGTAAGGGGTTAATAGATCTATCTATATATGGTAGAAGGTGGGATACTTATGAGAAAGAAAACGCTAAATCTAGCTAAATATTTCTTAATATTCTTTTTAATTTTTCCTAGCGTTAGCTTTTACTGGATTCATGTACCTATTGATTTACTTTTCACTAAGATTTCTTCAGAGTATTATCTTGAGAGAACTCTTGTAGCTGTATTCTCATAATTTAGAGTAGGTAGTTAATAGAACAATATTATGAGAAAAAATACTAAGAAATTGTTTTATTGTGCTACAATTACACTAATAACATTTCTTCTTATTAGTTTACTTTCTAATTACTATGATCAAAAAAGTTATATAGTAGAAGAAAAAATCGAAAAATTTTTATTTGATCTTTGGGATGAGAAGGAGAAAAATTTCAAAGATCATTATTCCTTATATATTTACCCTATAGAAAAAGAAAAACCCCTTCCTTCTCCTCAGGATTTCAATTTAACTTATAGAAAATTAGACATATATTTTGCATTGCTGATTTTAAATGAAACATATTACGATAGAGATTCAAGAATATATCAATTGATTGAGAAATCTAGAACTATAGTTAATAAAATAATTCCACTATGGAGAAATCAGAGTTTAGTAGTGTCTAAGAACAATTATACCGGGTTAATATGGTTAGACACATATTGCATTTTGGCATATTTAACTAGAGATAAACAATTAGTTGAAAACATAATAAATCATTTAGATTTTAATAAAAGTCTTTGGATAGATGAAAAGTTATATAGAAGTGAACCTGTGAGTTGGAGATTAATTTCTGATGAAGTTTGGTGTATAATGGCTATTTCAAGGGGAAGTAAAAATAAGGCTTTATTGAAGAAATTAATTGATTATCACCTTAAAGATGCATTGAATTACTTGAAAGAAGATCATTTAAAGATAAACAAGCTAGGAGTATTGATTCATCTCATTCTGATGTTAAACACTCTTAAAAGGGAGAGCTTCTACAATGAAACTTTAGAAGATCTTCATAAATCATTCATAAATCAAGCAATTGAATTAATTAATCGAGATGAATTATATAAAAATGTTGATTTGACAGCAAATTTAATTTGGGTTATTTGTGAAAGCGGTTTTGCAAAAGAATATAAAAAAGAAATAAATTTTCTTATAGAAAAGTTGTTGGAACAAAGAAAAGAAGATGGAGGGATTTATAATAGAGAAGATGCAAAAGGGTTTTTAACATTACAAGCTTTAAAAGCAATTTATGCATATGAGAAAATATT
>CAYMVK010000079.1:0-1941 GCA_964394105.1 Candidatus Woesearchaeota archaeon
AATTCAAATTGGGATTCATTAGACTTTGGTGTAATGTAGTAGACCAAGTTTAGAACTTCTAGGACTCCCAATGCACCATGAATCAATCCGTTCTCGTATGATTTTATGGCCATTTCGAGACTGTTCTCTGCCTTCTTTTTGCCTAACAAGGTATCTATTATGCCTAAAGCCTTTTTTCTCCTTTCTCTTTATCATCTTTAGCAATTTCAAGTAAAAACTCCAGTAATGCTTTTTGAAACATTACAGATACAATATCTAAGGCTTCAGCAACTTTTTCAAAAGTGATTATCTTATTTTCTTCGTCAATTTCATATATAACTGGCTTACCCAACTTTATCGGATTAATATCATGTTCTGATACAAGCTTTTTCCTAATCCAGTAGTATGTCGATTTTGATAGTAAGTTCTTATCCTCTTCAAGTTTCTTTAACGCTTTATCAAGTCCTTCCTCTTCTTTTATTCTCAAATATCTTTCAAGCACTTTTCTCTTTTTTCCCATATTGTTTAAATTGCAATTCTTTGATATTAATCTTTACATGCTTACTAATTGGTAGTAGGTACTACCAAAAACCCAAGATACCTTAATCGCTAAGATACTCAAATACTTTCTCTTCCAGCCATTTCATCCATTTTATCATACGTTAGCTTGATAAGATTAGGTAGGTAGTTAGGTAGTTAAGAAATATAGGGAAGAAGTTTGCTCCCTATAAGTTGCATGATTTCTTTACGCAACTTATTCTACTGTAAGGTAAAGAGAAGTATCTGTATCTTGTATCTTGCTTAAACTCAAAATATTTATAACAGACGTGTTTAAAAATACTATAGTGAAAGTAAAAATCCTAAGAAATAAAACCTTCTGGATTTTCATTACTTGGATTTTAGGCTCTTATCTCTTGGCATTTTATGTTTATTACAGAGGAGTTGGAGAGTTAACAGATTTCGAATACTATTTACTCTTGTCAGTCCTTCTTGTTGTTGGGTTGTCAGGTTTTTATATAATCATTAAAGCATGTGTATTTGCTCTAAAAGTGATTTCAAAATTTAGTGCTAGAGTTTATTTTGACATTTGGAAAGAAATATTTGAAGACTTGAAAAGAAGGAGAAAACAAGATTAAAGTGATAAAATGTTTGACACGGATATCTGATGTTTCCAGATTACATCACAATTGGAATGTTAATTGGAAATTTAGTTTCCTTGATTTCTCTAACAGCTTATGCAATTAGGAATATCTCAGATAGAGAACTAGATAAAGAACCAGCAAGATTAAGAATATTAGAGGAGAGAATCCGATTAAAAATCCGTTCTTCTTTAAGAGAAAATTATTAGTGAATTTTCAGCTATTTTAAACTCTTTCGTCGATATTTGGGATAAGAGGTAAATTAGGAATCTTTTAACTCTCTCAAATATTCGAGAGGTAAAAGACTTGAAGAATAAGCAGATAAATTTGAAAAATTTTAATATTGCCTTATGTTCAGATTAATTCTTAACATGCCTTTAGATGATTTAGTAAGCATATTAAGTCTAATTATAACAGGCGTTAGTATAGCTCTCGTGCCTATAACAGTCTATTTAAGCTTAAAACAACCGATATTTCTAAGGGAAGCAAAAAAGAAGTTGTTCTTAGATTTTTTAAGTACATACTATAAATCAACTAAAACTATTATAGATTATACATTTCAGTTAAACTTAAGAATTAAAAAAATTTCTGTTTTTATTGGTACTGTATATTATTTTCTAATTATTGTAGTATCTCTAATATGGACGTCGACAATTTTGACAAAAGTTCCAATGCTTGATAAATCTGTAAAAGAGCTTTCAACGTATTATCTATCTCTGTATTTCATATTAAACTGGAGTTCTTTAATATTCTTTATTATTATATTTTTCATGTCCATATTTTCTATAGCTATTAACAGACTAAAAGGATTAAGCTATAAAAA
>CAYMVK010000080.1:0-368 GCA_964394105.1 Candidatus Woesearchaeota archaeon
TAAATGAATTAAAGAAATTCAGATTTAACTATTGGTATTATCAGAAAGGAATAAAATTCAACAGAGTGGATTCTAATACTATCAGAACTAATACTATCAGAAAATGGCATCTAAATAAGCTAATTAAACTAAATGTTCCTGAATCTATCACTGATTTCATTCGAAGTAAAGCTTCTATAACAGTAGGTTCTACTCATTGTCTGAATAGAACTAAACAAGCTGATAAATTGTATAGTAGAATTGTTAATAAATTTTTAGAATTATTTAGTAATTTTTAGATTTAGATTTTGTTTATAAATTTTTATGTATTTTTGTTATATTTATCTATTTGAGGAATTAATGAAAAAATCAAGAAAAAATTAAGAGCA
>CAYMVK010000080.1:378-1938 GCA_964394105.1 Candidatus Woesearchaeota archaeon
AGTTATGGGAGATACAATGCAATGCCATCATGGGAGATTCATAAAGTTGTTTGTGAAAAGTTGCTAGGGTTTTATGATCTGGAGATAGACAAGATAATTGATTTTGAAATTTCTCACGATTCATCGCGATATGATATTAAGTTGCTTGCTAAGATCACAAGTTATATTGAGAAGAAATATGGAATCAATGGTTTAAAGCAGTTCATTATGCATCATTACTTGGATAGAATTTCAGACATCGTCGTACACTATGAAGTAAGTAAGAGAAGCTATCCAGTAGGTAAGATATTATCGCCAGAGATGATGGATATAGATCCCAACAACATCTTAAACGTACTTATTCATCCTTTTGAATATCTGGAACAAATAGCTCGTGAAATGTATCCTGGTAAAAGTAAAAGAAAGAAAAGAGCTGAGGTAATAGGAAGGCTATATAGAGCTCATCAAGAACTACCAAAGTATCCAGAATTAAAAAGATTGCAGCCTCTAATTCTTGAAGTCAGAAACCTCATGAAGAGTAATATCGAATTTATATTAAAATTAATTCATAAAGATGAGAGAACTCAAAAAAGAATTGAACAAGCCTTAAAAATGAAACAATTAGCACCTAAAATCTCAGCAATTTATCACGAAGTAAAATTGGAATATATAAAGAAATTAGTCGAGAAATCGAGGAAGTAAGTAGACTAATTAAATTCATTTAAGTAATTTTATGATTTCTCTAAGATCTTTATACTAATATCTCCAACCTTTCACTGATCTCTTCTAGTTTCTTCACGATTTTGCTACTATTCGTCAAATCAGGTAGCTTCTTTGGAGGTGTTAAGTATGCTAAGAATTTCTCTTCTAGAAACGGTGCAGGAATTATACAATCAAATAAGCAGAGTCCTGAAGCCATCATGGCTGTATAAACTTTTGTAGCTATATTTAAGTCTACTTGTAACTCATTTTGAATATCTCTTAAAATCCCTGAGCCTATATAAATTGAACCGATCTTAGTTTTACTGGTTAAGCTAGTTGAGTAAGTTTTCAACATCAGGTATGATCTAATGTAGTCTTTTACTTGATCGTCAATGTATTTATCTTCAAAATACTTATAGCAAGCATCTTTGAATTTTTCATAGAACTTCATTTCTATTTCATCAAACTCATTTAAACTCATTAATCTATCTATAGATCTAATTCGGGTAGGAATATCAGCTTTCTCTTCTTCTTTTACCTTTAAATACTTCATCAGACCTTTTAGAAATTCTTGAGAAGATTTAATAGCTACTTTTATATCTTCTATTTTGTTAAGTTTTTTCTTTATCTCCATTTCTACGGACTTTCTTGCACTTTCTATTACATCAGCATAATAGAAAGGAGGAGAAAAATGACAAAATCTTACATACAATAAAGCTAAATAAACACCATAAGCCTTAGCATCAGTGTCGATTAAATTTTTATCGAACCAATCCGAGATAGTCATGATTATGAGTTTAAATGATCACATATAAACCTTAAGATGTGAGATACAGATATTTGATCGTAATGCTACATTATGCATGGATTTAAATATTA
>CAYMVK010000081.1:0-1043 GCA_964394105.1 Candidatus Woesearchaeota archaeon
CTCTATGACTTCTTGTAGTTTCTTTTAATTGCTACTGGTTGCGGGTTTTCGGCTCCGCGTTTTATCTCTTAAAAGACCTTTATAAATTTTAGGTCAAGTTTCTAAAACTTTTTGCATTCCTACCCTTCACGGCTGAGGGCGACGGGGCTGGATGCTGGAGGGTCTAACGGGTTTTGACCCGAATATCACGGGCAAATATTTTGAAAATATAAAAAGAAGAAATTAGCAATATTTTTGTTTCAGCATGTTTATACTAATTTTTAGGACAAGAGATTATGAAATTCCCATTACCGAAGACCGAAATTCGAAATCCTGCGCTGGAAAGCAACATGCTAAATGGAATAACTAAAGCTATACGCGAACAGCTAGAGGAAGGGCCAAACTGGAAGAAACTTTACTCTATATCTTGGTTATATGTGTTCGCTCAAAGCCTCTCCTTTCAAAAGGATAATATTTATAACCTTATGAGAAATGCTGTCTTGAGTTTACTAAAATCCAGAGAGAATTACATTATTGCACTTTATGACCATGAAAGTGCTGTTGGAATAATTTTTTCACTTTATCACTTAGCTGACGAAAATAATCTTGACCTGTCAATTAGTGAAGTGTTAAAAAACATCGAAGCTCTGAGATGGCATGATTATGATGGTGAGCTGATGGTCTTCTCTTACATGCTTGCAATTAAAATTAATGCTAAAGAGTATGCTAATAACCTGTTAAAGAATATTAAAGAACATCTAGATAGGTGGTTCCAAGAACTTGATTATGAATCCCAAAAGAGCATAGCTTACACACTCTTTGGTTTCGCATACGCCTCAGATAAAGAACTCATAAAAATAGTTAAAAAATTTAATCTTATCACTAAGGATAACATGTTCTTACAGCGCCTTATGAATGGACATGATGTCGAAAACATAGCGCTGGTACTTTTTACGTTTGGAAAATTGGCATATAACAAGAAATTGTTTAAAAAATTAAAACATGAAGCAGGTATGTTGGCTCTTAACACTTTACGATTCGAAATCATTCCACAACTTGGTAGA
>CAYMVK010000081.1:1053-1908 GCA_964394105.1 Candidatus Woesearchaeota archaeon
AAATATAAGAATTTCAGAAGAAAGAATGCTAGAAGATTTACAACATGCTCCACCAGAGCTGTTGGCAAAAATTCAACTTGCGAGAATTGAGTCAGGTCTAGAAAAACCATTTATGCTTTCAAAATATGAGTGGGAAATTTACCAAGAAGTTTTAAAATCCGCAAAAGAGGGGGTTTTCGGGGTAAATAGAAAACATCTTGCTCTCAATTTAATCTTAACAGCAGTGATACCATCGTTAATAATTGTGTTGCTCGCAACACCGTTATATCACTTGCTGATATTTGAATTGAATAAGATCATTCCTGGTTATGCTGAGAATGTACTCAAAATAATAGCTTTTTTACTTTTTAATGAATTGTATGGAATTAATCTCAGTCTATGGAGAAATGGCTTCATTAGGAAAGAATACCTTCTTGGCGTTTTAAAGCATATACCTTTTGATGTTATAAACCGCTTAAAGAAGGGGGCTGAGAGATGATTAAATTAAATGCATTCGTCACGCTAAAGCCTTATTTCAAAGAATTCTCCACGTTCAGAATACCAATTGCTGGTCGTCCTTCAGATTGTTCACAATTGACTAGGAGACTTTTTAATAGTGGAGTGGCTTATGGTTTTCAACACGAAGCTTATCTATACTTCAAAGGTAATCCTAATGAGACCGTAAGAATCATTGAAGAAATGATAAAGAAAGAATTTCGTGGAAAGGTAATACTTGGGGAGTTTTCAAAATTAGAGGAACTAAGCTTAACACCTAATGATGCTAGTATTATAAAGCCGATTGTCTACCTAGCCTTTGAGAAGGTTCTTGAGTCTAATGGGTTTAAGGTCCCGCGAAGGAATGTAAAGAAAGCTATC
>CAYMVK010000082.1:0-1882 GCA_964394105.1 Candidatus Woesearchaeota archaeon
GCTTGAAGGTATTTATCCTTTAAAGTTTTGCAATAAATTTCATTAGCTTTCTTTGCCAATACAAAATCATAGCATATACTTTCAAAATTTGAAGCCAGTTTACAAAAACTTTCATTTTCTAAATAAAACGCATAACAAATTATTTTCGTTGTGGGATGAGTAAAGTTATCACAAATTTTGAGTTGAAAGTTAAAGGTGGTCGTGTTTAGATTAAATAAAAATAGGTAAAGAAGTACTAGAAAAATTCCAAGCAGAAAAATCAATAACTTTAAAATTTTAAATTTATGCGGCATTCAATTCCCTTCCTAAAAAGAAAATTTTACATAAATCTTCCGTTCCTTCCGAAAGTTCTTCGCAATTCTTTATATCTTTAGAAGCTAAAGCTACACATTTAGCTTGAAGAAATGGAGTAGGTTCTTTCAAGCAAGTTTTCCAATCTCCATTTTTAGCAACATGCATTAAGCAAATATGATTGTAGGTATGGTTAACCTTACAAGTTTTGGGATCAGAAAAAAACAGACCTTTACAACCCATTCTTTCGTAATCATCTTTAATGTAATCACAATATTCGATTTTCCTTTCAACTCTAGCTAAACAAGTGTATTTTAAGAAATTTATTTTTATCCTTTAACAAGCTTCTTTTTCAGAAACTAAAAAATAACAAATGTCATCTTTACAATACTCAAAATTTTTTGTAAGTTTTGCTAGCTTTCTCCAACAGATCTTTCTAATTTCTTCGTCTTTTAAATTTAAACAAAATTTTTCGTTTATTTCTACTCTTGAAAGAACTGCACTTGCACAAATCTCTTTGTATAGACCTTTAAAATTTAAACACTTGGTCAAATTTTGGGACAGAAAAGAATAGCATATTTCTTTAGCTTTTGGAAAATTTATGCTTTCACATAAATTTTCTTCTGGTTTTAAAAAATAAAGACTTAAAACTAAAATTAAAGTAAATATTGAAACTAAAAGAAAAATTTTGAACTTCATTTTTCAACCCTTATTTCTTTGTTTAAAGGGTCATAAATAATCTTTATCACATAGGTTCCTTCGGGAAGTTTATTCATCTTTAAACTCAAAGGACAATCAAATAATTTACATCTATCTAACATACATATTTTGTTCTCCTTTTTTTCTACAGGAAAGGAAAATTTGAACTCTTTACTAATCTTTATTTCTTTATCTCCCGCTATTTCACAAACATGTTCCAAAAAACTATAAAATTCTTCCAATTCTCCTTTTACAGCTTTTATGTAAATTATCCCTTCGGTCGAATAGGTTTGATTGTATCTTATGGAGATTGGTAAAGGAATGGTCACCTCATCTTTTATTGCCTTTGGAGGAGAAAAAGAAGAAACACCTGAAGATACAGCAAAAGACCAAGTACGTTGAGATACCTTTACATCTACACTAGCTCCTACAGGTATTTTTTTCATGTAAGCAATCAATCCACAACATGCGTTTATATGTCTTTTTGACAAAGGTTTACAATCTTTTTCTGGATCAATATTGTAACACTTCATAAAATATGGGTGTAAATGACCAGCACAGGGAAGACAATTTGACCTAATACAACAAACTTTTTCTGTAGTACTTTCATCTATATTTTCACACTCTTCTTTGGACCTTAGAAATTTTGAGCAATCATAAGGTTTGCAAGTAACTTTTGTTCCTCCACAATCCCAAGTGAATGGAATTTCCCCATCCCATTCTCCTTTACAACAATCTGGAGTTAAAGGTTTATCACAGTGGATATAAAAGGTTTGACGTGGATCCTCAACAGCAATTCCTAACTCTCCACTAGATGGATCGCACTCCCCTTCCTCAAATTTTATTCCTGGATAGGTTTTGAATTCTTTTGGAAATTGTATAACCTTTATAT
>CAYMVK010000083.1:0-1877 GCA_964394105.1 Candidatus Woesearchaeota archaeon
AGTTCCTATCCGATAATTCGCTTGAGTTGGCATGGGAATCAAAATATTTTTTGAAATATGGGTATATAAAATTTTCTTTTTTAAATCAAAATGCCAAACTACCTGAGAAGTCACCAGAATCATACAGCATAAAATATATAAACCACCAAAAATAATTCATCATTAATGGTCTAAGGAGGAATGAAAAATGGAAAGTGATAAACTAATACTTATTAGACATGACGTTGATAACAGTTTTAATATTTATGGATGTATGAGACCACTTGTAAAGAAAATTAAAAAGGTTGCAAATTATTCGATTCTTTTAATTCGGCCATTTATACGCATAGTCGACTATATTCCAAATTTTTTAGAAACTATAGAATATGTGGTAGACATCGAAAGGGATTACAATGCTTTAGCAACGTATTTTTTCCGTGTACCTACCGCTCCATCAAAGAAAATAGTAAAACAACTTCTTGGTAAAGGGCATGAAATAGCGTATCACTCAGATCGCAATGACTCGTTCCAAAATTTCTATAGTGACCTAAAAATCTTAGAAAAAATTACAGGTATAAGAATATATGGATTTACAAAACATGGACATTCACCAGTAAGAGACGGAGGACCATGGAATGAAGAGAAATTTATACTTTATGGTATAAAAGCTAAGCTAAAGTATCTTGCTCAAGGTTCAAGTCACCCTGAATGGCAATTACCTAAAAAAATTGGTAATTTATGGGTATTCGGCCACCACATAACTCTTAAAAAAACTTCACTAAAAAAGGCGAAAGAATACATCAAGACAAAAAAGTTACCAGTAATATTAGTCCATCCAGAAGATTTATATATTTCAGGTGAACGAGAAAAATTTGAAGAAATACTATGCATGGGAAAGTGTATCCCATTCATAAAATTAATTAATCGTTTAGAGGGAAAGAAACATGAAACGTAGCATAAATATAAAAATATGTAGAAATATGGATTTATGGAACAATATGGTTATTAAAAGCCCCTTCGCTTTAGTGGATCACTTTTGGTCAAATGCATCACTTCACATTATTATTGAACATGGATTTTCAAAAATATTATTTCCATTTAAAATAATTCAATTTAGAAAAATACCTATATGTATACTTTTAAGTTACGGCCTTAGGATGAGTGGTGGTCCCACATCTTTAAACGATATGCCATCTAACCTCATAAATTATTTATTAGAAAATTTATTAAATTACATGAAAAATTCTAAAATAGATTTAGTAAATTTTACAATAAAAACTTATATTAATAGTAAATTTTCAAAAAAAATAATAAAAATTTTAATTAATAAAAAGGACATCGATATAAATATTTTAAATGCCAGGATTTTACGCGTAACTTCCAATTTTGATGAAATTTGGTCCAAATCATTTAACAAAAAGGTAAGAAATTTAGTTAGAAAATTTAAAAAGAGGGGAGGGATTGTTATAGATTTAAAGAATCCTATTGATTATATAAATGACATAATGGAATGCAACCTCAGTCAACCTATAAGGCAAGGAAAACCACTTCCTATTTCATATATTGATCGAAATCTTGTGTATAATGGCCTTATCTCCCTTAAGCGGGAGTATAATGAACGATTTAGATTTTATGGCGCCTTTATAGATAATAAACTTGTGGGCTATGCTTACATACTATGGCATAATGGACACGCATATATTTCAAGATTTTTAATCCATAGAAAATATAAAAAATACGGTACAGGTGAAGGTTTGTTATCAGGAATAATAGAAGATTTATCTCAAACAAACAAAATTAATATAATTCAATACGCTTACTGGGCACCTCGTTCAAGTCCAGGAGTTGATCATTTTTTAAGACAACATGGATTTAAAAGTGGAAAGGAAATTGCATTT
>CAYMVK010000084.1:0-1873 GCA_964394105.1 Candidatus Woesearchaeota archaeon
AGGGTTTACAAAGCTCTCGTGCACTTCTGGGAAAACAAAGACCACTATCTTGACAAAGCAAAACACAACAGAACTTTCGTTAAAAAATTAAATCTTGGATGGGACAGATTTGCAAGAGAACTGGATGAGAAGATTGAAAACCTTCTAACGATGTGAATATTTTCGAATACGAGATTGAAGGGGGTGTGGAAAGTTTGAGGATGAAGAACCCACTGAACCCTATTTCAAGAGAACTCCAAGTAGCATTCTTTTCAGTTATTTTTGCCTCCATATGTTTATTTCTAATCTGGCATTTAAACGACGGTAAAATTGCGTTAAGAGATGACGCTTATATCCATATGGTGTACGCCAGAAATTTAGTAATGTGCAAGACATGGGGTTTTAATTGTGGAGAGTATTCCGCTGGAGAAAGCTCACCATTTTTCATGCTTTTTTACATACCTCTCTTCATTTTCTTTGGAGAAATACCATCAAGAGTGACAATCATAATTTATGCATGGATATTGAATCTAATTCTGTTGTTTTTAACATCTATCATGGCTTACAGATTAACACTTCATATTTTTCGGGATAAAAATTTAGCGACTTACTCAACACTTCTCCTAACGACCAATTTAGGAATAATATACGGGCTTGCAGAGGGAATGGAAAACATCCTTTCTGTTTTGCTGGTAGTATCTTTTGTTTATTATTTCCTAAATAATGATTATAAAATGACTAGTATTAACTAGATATGAAAATTTTTTCATCGTATTCTCTTTTATTCTGTCAAGATATTTCGTGTACAAGCAATTTTCTAAAAGAGATGCGCATATATTGATGTATTCTCTATTACCAATGGTAATAACAGGTATGATAAATCTTAGTGTTGTTGGCACTCCGATTCCAACAAGCGGTGCGATGAAATCATTTGAAAAGTGGGTTGGACCATTTCAAGCTTTTGAAGAAATAGGCAGGTTGTATATCCTTTCTAACATGTTAGGTTTAATCGAAACGCTTCTTCTAGTTTACATGCTCTTTTTGAACAGGAGAGAGGGGTTAAGAATGAAAATGTTAATTTTTGCTCTAATATTCTCCTTTATTTTTCTCACGTTACAATATTCATTAAGATCAAATATTGTATGGATGTACTATGCAACTACATATTCTCGATACTCAGTTTCCATAGCGGCTCTTCTATTGTTGATCCCAGTTCCGTTATTACTCAGTACACTAAGAAAAAATCTCACGAGATCGATTTGGATACTGTCTATCGCAGTAACTCTCGGTATTATTGTATTCAATTCTCCTTTTTATCCATGTTTAGAACCAGATCGTTGGTTACATACTATGTATGAACGGCACTATATTTGGGCGCTAGAAATCAAAGAATTCGTAGATGAAATGAACCTTTCTAGTATTGGTGTTAGTGATGTCGGATATGTTAAGCTTGTGCTCCCCACAATTTATGTGGCGGACATTAAGGGATTAAACACAGTTTGGGTAGCAAAAGACAAATTATCTGAGTGCCGTAAATGCAATTATTACAGGGTTTTTTGTTTTCCAGAAAATATTTCTGTAATTGCCAAGAAAAAAGAAATAAATTATTTTATTATCCTTTATAATGGTAAGTGGCATAAACCGAATTGTGATCTATTAAATATTTCAGCTGAACCTTTTTATGCCGTTCCACCTACACAAGATTGTAATCATCTTGGCTTAAAAATGTTTTTAATTTCTCTTAATCAAGAACATTTCAATTAAATTAGAGTGGTAGTATGAATGGAAAAACACGACATACCAAAAAGAAAATGCTTGTGTTGTTCTTACTATCCTTTTTAATATACAATTCAAATTTTAGGTTGATCGGATCGGGAGATACAAAACCAACATC
>CAYMVK010000085.1:0-556 GCA_964394105.1 Candidatus Woesearchaeota archaeon
ACAAGGGTTTTTCCAGCTAGTGGATGGTTAAAGTCTAAGATAACTCGCCCTCCGCCAACGCTTTTTACCACTGCTCTTTGTCCGTTTATTTCAACTTCTTCATTCACTTTTGGAACAATACCTCTTCGTGTGAGTTCTCTAGCCGATACTGTTCTTATTTTAGAAGGATCCCTTTTCCCAAAAGCCTTTTCTGGCGGCAACTCAATAGTAGCGCTGTCGCCCTCGCTAAAATTGACAATTTCTTCTTCCAAGCTTTTGAATATTAAACCCTCGCCAATTATAACGAGTTCAGGTTCATATTTTATATTTTCATTATATATGTTGCCTTCTTTTGCTTTATCTGCTATAGTAGTGTCGATCAATTTTTGATCATTTTTGCTATATACAGCATAGTCTATCAGCACAAATGCGCCCTGCTCTAAAGTCATCATAATCCCCTCCTTTTTTAAAATAAAACATTATAAAAAGCCTTCGTTGGCAAATTGAGCTCTCAAATCCAACTAAAACGAAAATGTCTAATAGAAATTTCTATAAGCTGGTGGTCCTTTATATTACT
>CAYMVK010000085.1:566-1866 GCA_964394105.1 Candidatus Woesearchaeota archaeon
TTTTTATCTGTAAAAGAAATTGAAATAAAAACACGAAAAGGGTGGATTAAATTTAAGATAATCGACGTAACAGGTTTTGTTGAAGGCTACGCACAGGTTCTTGCTGAAAGATTTAATGCCGATGCATTAGAAAGTGGAGAACACCTGGTTTTAGGAGAGCCTAGTGCAAAATTATGGGATGAAGCTGTAAAAGTGGTGTTTGCAGATAAAAGTGAAGAGATAATACCAGTATACACTTTTGATGGTTTCTTAGATCTTCGCCTTCCAACAGATAAAGTTAGGGGGTTAAACGGTTACATAGCTATTGGCGGGATAACCTATACTTTACCTTTAAAATTTGAAGATTTAGTAGAAATATATGAAAAGGGAAAAATTGAGAAAGTAGAAAAAGCGGCGGCGATATACGGTATAGATAAAATAATTTCGAAAGAAGCAATTTTAAAGCTGAAAGAAATAAAGCAGAAAAACATGAAAGTAGAAATCGATTACGAAAGCGGCTTTGTTTTTATAATGAAAGAAAAGGAGATTATAACAAAATCAATACCTGATTATGTTATAGAGCTTATTCAAGAAGAGAAGTTTGAAGAAATAATGAATATATATAATAGATCTCCTGAAAGTCTCAAAGAAGAGATTAGACGAAGGATTTCAGAATTTTGTCATATACTAAAAGAGATAGGAAAAGAAGAACAGGCTAGAAAGATTGAAGAATTTAAAAAACGAGAATTATAGATGATGAAGATAAGTCTTCAAAAATATAGTAAAGTATTAAAGTATACTATAGAAATATGATGATTCTTCATATTGGACGATACTATTTTTAAAATAATCTCTTAGCTAAAATATATAGCTGTCTTTTGCATTTAAAAATCGATGTATCATGCCAAGTTTATCTTTTAGATTATCTTATATACAGGCATCGCCTATAAGAAGAATAGCAGCTCTCCTCGATGAAGCGAGGAGAAAAGGGGATATAATATCTTTTGGTGGTGGAGCTCCAAGTTTACCTCCTCCGCGAGAATTAATAGATTATATTACAACATTACTACGCGAAAAACCTCAAAAAACTGTATCTTATTGTGGGACACGTGGATTACCAGAACTTAGAGAGCTAATTTCAGAAGATTTGAAAAAAAATTTTGGCGTAGAATATGATCCTTTGAATGAAATCATAATAACTGACGGTGGAACCGAGGGGATATTCTTAACATTAGCAGCAGTTGTAGATAAAAATGAGGAAATAATAATCCTAGATCCCACTTATTTGGGATACAGTGAAGCAATAAAGCTAGTGGGAGGA
>CAYMVK010000086.1:0-1842 GCA_964394105.1 Candidatus Woesearchaeota archaeon
CTCCTACTATATTAGCTTTTGCGTCTTTTACTGCTGCTAATGCTAATCCTGGTAATGTTAATAATGCTGCTGTACCTACAGCTGCTAATGTGGAGATTAATCTTTTGGCTTTCATTGAGAATATTTTATATGTTGAACCTATTTAAGAATTTTCTCAACATTTAAATCACTTCTTCATCAACTCATTAATTCTCTTTTTAAGGCTAATATTTTCGGCTTTAAGCTTGTTCACAATTGTAATTAACTCCATTAACTTAGATATTACTTCATTTAAAAATTTTTCTAATGAAGCTTCATCCAATTTTTCATTCTCAATTTTTAAAATTTCCAAAGAAATTGGTCCAAATTCCAAAATAAAATTAAATAAATCTTCTACATTCTTTGAAACAAATTCAATCTCAAGAATTGCTGAGAAGATATTCTTTCCTATTTCCTCAGGCTCTAAAAAATCATAATTTTTCACTTCATATGCTTCCTTTATTTCCTTTAGAACCCTTCTAAGCCCTGCCTGTAGAACCTCTACAGGTCTGCCAATGAGTTGTATCGTTGCTCGAGCTTCTATCACTATTACATATATAACCTTATTTATAACTATTTTAAATTTGACTTTTAGGAACATTTAAATATGAACTACTGAGTAGTAGCCATTAGCGAATCAGGGTGATAAAGTTGGATAGAGAATTCGTGTTGTATATGATTGAAACAGGGGCTCTGGCCACAATCCTTTACATACTCTTTTCAGACCCACTACTTACTACAATATATGTACTGATTTGTCTGCTGCTATTAGATATTTATTACATGGAAAAAGAATAAAAATTATACCATAGAACCCTAATACTTCCTTTCGATTCTTTTTCTTTTCGTTTTGAAAAATCATTTATATACTCTTTATTACTTCCAAATTTCGCAGGTGGTCTACATGGTAAGGAGAAATAGAAATAATAAAAGGAGATTGCAAGCAAGACTAAAAAGATTAGAGAAAAAGTTAAAAAGAGATTTCATTAAGTACTTGGTTTCAGGAATTCTTTTTTGGATCTCAATGATTTCAGCAATCATCATCATATTCTTTATAAACATTTATATAGCATTATTCATAATTCTGTTAGTATGTATACCTTTGTCAATTTATTACGAAGAATTCGGGAAAAATTATCAAAAGACAAAAGAGAAAATTGAGGAACTAAAAGATAAGTTATGTATTCCATAAGAACTTCTTTCTTTTTTTCTTTTTTATATGTACTATATATAACATATATATACATACACACATATATACATAATTATGGTAAAAACTATTTCAATAAAAGAGAGTGTTTATAAAAAGTTGGTTGAATTAAAAGGAAATAAAAGCTTTAGTGAAATAATTGAAGAATTAATTAGAAGAAATGTTAATATAAAAAAGTTTAAGGGAATTTTAAAGGATTCGAAAGTTTTAGATGAAATTTCTAAAGAGATTGAAAAAGAGAGAAAAAGAATAAAAATAAGAATATGAAGCTAATAGATACTTCAATAATAATAGAATTTCTAAGAGGAAATATTGATCTACCAGAAGATAGTGTCTTTTGTGTAATAAGCTTTTATGAATTATATTGGAAAGTTTTAGAGAAGAAGGCAAAGAGAGAGGAAAAAGTAATAAAAAGGTTGTTTTCATTTTTCAAAACCCTTCCACTAGATTTTAGAGCTGTGGAAAAAGCTGCTGAAATAAAACATAAATTGAGAAAAATAGGATTGGATGTAAACGATTTTGATGTATTAATTGCAGGTATAGCAGAATCTTATGGAATTGAAGAGATTTGGACAAAAGATAAAGATTTTGAAAAAATTGGTAAAGTAGTTGAT
>CAYMVK010000087.1:0-1837 GCA_964394105.1 Candidatus Woesearchaeota archaeon
GTTTTCAATTTCGCTGGCAATATTTTTCATCTTCATTTTATCGACTATGAATGAAGAATGTTGAAATGAAAAATAAGTATGCTTTAAGAGTAAGATAAAAACAACAAAAAATACAGTTATTATAAGATACGCTTGAGCTTTACTCATGTATCACAACCTTCAATTTTGCTGGTCTAAAATTTTCGTTTCCAGAAAGAAAATAATCAAAAATATAAGTTCTACCACTATATTCTTTAATTTCACAATAAGGAGAATAACAAATAATAACATCTACATAAAATGGTGTAACTATATCTTCTATAGCTTTTTTTATCTCTTTTGTATTATTTGAATAGATATATTCTCTTAATATACCTGAAGAATCTAGAGAGAAAAGTTGAGAATATACTCTCATTGCTAAATTTTCACTAATGCTTTCTTCTCTTTTCTCCTGGAAAAAGTAAAATATGAAAAAAACCACTATAATAAGAGAGAGGAGAACTTCAATTAATTGTATCATAAAATTTATTATCGAATTTGATAAGAAATTTATGAAGAAAGGTATTAGTCCTATAATAGGCACTGTTTTATTAATCGCAGCAACCATGACAATTGCTGGATTACTAGCATTTTGGGCTTCTAGTTTTGTCCAATCGCAGGCAAGTTATTTTTCTAATCAAACTCAAAAAATTTATTGCTCTTCAATGGAAGAAAAAATAAACATTATAAATTGCAAGTATTATAAAGAATCTGGAGAGATTTGGATGATTGTGGATAACATTGGTAGCTATGACTTAAAAGGAATGAGTTTAATTATTTTTTATAATGATACTTATGTGACTACTTATAAAACAAATGAAACGATTTCTGCAGGAATGCCTTCTACTTTAACCTTTAAGAATGTTCAAAATATTACTGGTTATAATAAAATGATTCTAAGGTCTCTTGAATGTCCAACCGTTGAAGTAGAGGTGCTAGAATGTCCAACCGTTTAAAAGGGTTAAATCCATTTATTGCTACAGTTTTGCTAATACTAGTTTCTATTACTGTTTTTGGAATCTTCTCTAAATGGATAATTTCTTATGTCTCCAGTCTTAGTGCAAAAACTGGTAAAGAAGGTGAAGAAAAAGTAATATGTGGATATGCTGGTTCGATAAACATAGAAGAAGTTGATTATTGTGACACCACAAATACGTTAAATATCACTATTACAAATAGTGGTTCAATATCTCTTGGAAACATCACACTTCAAATAATCTATACTACGAAGGTTGAGAAAAAGAGTTTATGTTTAGTAGGTGATGAAGTTGTTGAATGTCAAGTTTCTAATCTCACTCTTCAACCCGGAGATTATAGAAGAATAAACCTTAATTTAACTATCTCACCTGCATTAATAGACTCTGTAATTTTTACTACAAATTGTACTGATGTGACTGCTAAAATGGATTCTGCTTATTTTAATAGGGTTTGTTAAATTAATTCAGTAGCAAAGAAAAATATTAGAAGACCCAAAATTATCATGATAATACTATGTTTTAAACCATTAATTATAGCACCTTCTGTCATTTTACCAACTAGTAAACCACAGAAAAATCCTTGGATTATTATCAAATCTCTAAAAGTGGCAAAATAAAATTCAGCTCCAACTTTCTCTGTTTCTTCGCTTATTACTTTTACTTCTTCACCAACTAATGCTGGAACCAAAAATTTTTGTAGACCTATAACAACTCCTATAAAAACAAAGAAAATAATGTATCCTGTTATTAGTTGAGATTGCAAAAACAATTTTCTTTCCATTCTTAATCTATCTGCTTCTAAAGCTGTCTTAGAAAGCGAGTCTATTATACTTGCTAAATTC
>CAYMVK010000088.1:0-1826 GCA_964394105.1 Candidatus Woesearchaeota archaeon
GATATATTACTTCTGCTCATCCAAGTGCAGAAAAAATTTTAATCTCAAAAGGGACCCGAAGAAGGTGAAATGGGTGAGAAAAAAGGAAAAGAAATAATTTTTTAATATTTAAAAATATTTTATTAATGGTGACTCGAATTTCTATGGAAAATTTTCGATGTATTGAAAAGCTAAAACTTCCTTTAAAGAAAATAAATGTTTTTGTGGGTAGAAATAATACTGGGAAAAGTTCTATATTATACGCCATCGCTGTAGGTACTGGAAATCTAGATATTTTGCCAGATAATGTTTTAGATACTTTAATAATGGAAAGAAAATCAGAAGCTGTTATAAAAGTGGAAGATGAAATTAATACAAAGGTAAAAATAAAGAATTCTCCAGAAGATGCAAGAAAAATTATAACTGATATTATTACACAAATACTTCCATTTATTTATGAGAAGTATAAATTAAAAGTTGATCAAGAAAAGTTAATCCCAAAAATTATAGAAAAAGTAGAAAAATTGCCTATCCTTGAATTTACTGTAAAAACTGGTAATAAAGAAAAAACAATAAAAACTTTCTTAAGGCCTGGGTATGTGGCATCAAAAATAGAAGATGCCATCTATCACGTAAAGTCTTTTGAAGAATCAGAAGTATATCTAAAATATGCTCCTATATATCCCTATGTCAAGAAAATAATACCACCAATTGATTATAAAATAAAGAATGCAGTATTATATAAAGAAATAGAAAATTATATAGAACTTAAAGGAGAGGATAAATTGGACTTTGAGCTGGCATTGCAAGAATTGTTATACCGAGGGTATCGAGTTGACATAGAAGGAAATGTAATTATTTTATCTAAAAAAGCAAATGGAGAAATTATTAAAAGAAAAATATTTATTGATCGGGAAGGAGACGGATTTAAAGCTTTATTGAATATTCTCAATTTATTTGTAAAGTCAAAAAGAGGAATTCTTCTTTTAGAAGAACCAGAAAATCATATGCATCCCGGTTACATTAATTTGCTGGTTAAATATTTAATTGAGTACTATAAAAAATTTGATGTCCAAATTTTTATAACAACACATAGCATCGATTTAATAGAAGCTCTTATAGCTTACTTAGATAAAAAGAAGAACATTCAAAAAGATTTCCAAATAGTTCATATGTCCAAAAGGGAGAATACCATGGAGGCAGAAGTTATGGACTACTCCAAAGCAAAAAATACTCATAAAGAATTGCAATGGGATTTAAGAGGGATATGAGAAGAAAAGTATTCCTTGTTGAAGGAATAAACGAATATTTCTTAACCGAAGAAATTTGTAAGAGATGCGATAAAAAATACGGAAAGCTGTATGAACATAGAGGAAAGAGTAGTCGCAAAAAACAATCA
Organism: Candidatus Woesearchaeota archaeon; assembly: GCA_964394105.1. Classification (GTDB taxonomy): domain Archaea; phylum Nanobdellota; class Nanobdellia; order CAYMVK01; family CAYMVK01; genus CAYMVK01. The sequence continues at coordinate 1,379 of CAYMVK010000088.1, forward strand.
AGTATAATAAGACTATTCCGGCAAAGTATGCTTCAAGAATCTGATAAAGAAATCGGTATAAAAATAGAAAATGGATCCGATATAATAGTAAAGTATGTTGTAGATTATTTTATTTGGAAAGACATTTTAAATATTTGGGACATAGATTTTGTATTTCTTTTTGATGAGGAAGATATCTTAAAAACGGAGATAGGAAAAGCTCACCAAATTAAAAATTGTAAGGAATTGATCGCATATATACGAAAATTGAAAATATCTCTTAAGGAAATTGGAAGAAATACATATCAACACAAAAATGTATACATCTCTGTAACTCCAAAAAGTCTTGAAAAATTGGTAAAAGAATATATAAATATTGACCTCCATAATCTAAATCGAAATCAGAAAAAAGAAGCTATCAAAGAATTTGTAGATTTCTGTCTAATTAAAAAAGATAAATGGCTACTAT
>CAYMVK010000089.1:0-290 GCA_964394105.1 Candidatus Woesearchaeota archaeon
CAATTTATGTTTTCCCTCTTTTTCTTAATGAAATCAGCTATTCCTGAATCTTTCATCTTATATAGTATCGCTCTTACGACATTTGGTTCTACTTTTAGAACCTCTGCTATTTTTAAATCGATTTCTTTACCTTTTGCTAAAATCTTGAAAATATCTTCAAATAAATCTTCTCTTATTTTTTCCTTTAATATATTCATTAAAAATTTGTCATTTAGGACTCTATCAATAAAAGATTTTTCTTTGGTTTTTTGTTTTCTTTTTCTTCTTGGCATAAATAATAAATTATACAC
>CAYMVK010000089.1:300-1809 GCA_964394105.1 Candidatus Woesearchaeota archaeon
TCGGGGGCCAGAGCCCCGCGTGCTTGGCCTGGCTACACCACCGGGCTATCTAAAAAGATTAATGAATACTTATGTTTATAATTTTTCTACAAATTCTTTTACTTTCTTTCCTGTAATTTCTCCTAAAATTTTTTGTAATTTGTATAAAGGAGCTTTCTTTATGTCTTTAATATTCTTTATCCCATGATTATACAATTTTCTAGCTCTTACTCTTCCTATGTTTGGTATACCTACTAATTCCAATAACTCTTCTTTTACACCCTTTCTTATTCTATACATAAATTTTGTGATAAAGTTGAGATGATTTGTGCTCTTTCCTAGAATTTTATATAATTCTCTTAAAGAATATGTTATCCATTCTGCGTTTGTTATATAAGCAAAAAGTTCTCCAGGCGTTATATTATATCTATCGCAAATCTCCCTTTCAGTCTTCTCATTTATCCAATCTAATAGTACTAAAAGAACTTTGAATTTTGCTACATAGTATTCAAAATCAAATGTCCATCTTTCTGGAACTTTTAATAATAAGCTCTCTTCTACAGAATCTATAAATCTTTCAATATTTTCATATTCCGAGTATTTTACATTGAGAGGTGGAATTTCAGTAGTTCTTATTATTAAATCAAGTATGTTAACTTCATTAATTCCTATTTTTTCCATATTTGAGATACCTTCTATCAAATAATGTGCAGATAAGGGGTCTATATATAATTCTGCTACCCTTTTCCCTACTATAGTTGGATAATAATTCAATCCATCAAATTTAATTAATTTCCACTTAATCATATCATCAATAACCTTTTTGACTAAAGGGTAAATCTCAAAAGAATCTCTTTTGAATCCAAAGAAAGTTTGAGAAAAGAAATCTTCTATGTCATCATCATTTCTTATAAATCTCTCTACAATTAATGCTAATACATGCATTCTTAACGCCACTTCATTTACTAGTTTTGATTCGATTTTTTCTGGTGGGCTAAATATATATCTTTCAAATAGGTCTTCTACTTCTTTTTCATGTCTTGCAAACAATAACCCATAACCAATTTTATCATATTTTGGTCTGCCCGCCCTTCCCAAACACTGATGCACTTCCATTATGGGAATAAAAACAGAACCTAACCAAGGATCGTATCTTTTTAAATCCCTTATCAATACATATGTGGAAGGCATATTAACTCCCATTGCGAGAGTAGGAGTAGCACAAATGACTTTTATATATCCTTTCCTAAAAGAATTTTCAATTATTTTTCTTGTTTTACCTAATAAACCTGCATGATGAAATGCAATACTCTTCTTAACTAATTCAGAAAGATTTTCATCTAATTTTGTTGGAATTTCTAGAACCTTCAATAGATCCCTAGATATTTTCCTTAGAATCATCTTATCAGCCTCCTTTAAGCATTTGTTTGTAATATTCTGTAACTTTTTTGCTAAACTTTCAGCAGATTTTCTTGATTTTACAAAAACGATTATTTGTTTCTTTTCTTTGTTTACTATAAAATCTATTAG
>CAYMVK010000090.1:0-1790 GCA_964394105.1 Candidatus Woesearchaeota archaeon
ACCTTATTTAATTTAAAAAATCTGCCATGATAGGGTGTTGAATATTCTATATATGTAGGATAATTATCAGTGTTTATCAAAGTTATTGGATTTTGTGCCTTTAATTCATCAACCCCTCTATCTAAGTGTAATAAACCAATTCTTTTTGGCTTAAAGACTTTTCTTAATTCTTCAAATACTTTCCAGACACCTTCTGGATCTCCACATGTGAAAACATCTAATGCAGCATACTTATACTCTGGCCAAGTGTGAACAGAAAGATGAGATTCTGCTATTAAAACAACTGTACTAACACCAATGGGATTAAACTTATGAGTATGAACATTAAGAATTGTTAAACCAGCTTTTTTTGTTGCATTAACCAAAACATCTTCAACTCTTTTAGAATCATTTAGTATATCTACAGAGCAATCAAAAAATTCTAATATTAAATGCACCCCAACTCTTTTCATCCTAGCATCTCACCTCCATTTAGATGAATATTATCCAATTTTTTTGTATTTGCTCGGTTTTTTACTCTTTTTATTAGATTTAAAAAATTTTTCTTTGCTACTTTTTATTATACTCTATAATATGAAAGCCATTTTAGTATTAAATAAAATAAAGTTTTCGATTCCTTCTCATTACAACTTTGGCTTCTGTGTTTTGAATAATATAACCAAATAACTGTCAAAATACAGAAAAAACGTCTATAAAGTGCCTTTTATATTGTAGAATGGCGTTTAAAAAGTTATAAAAATCAAGATTTTGAAACGTTATTTTTTCCCTCTATAACTTTTTGAGTGTGTGTTACTCGGTTATTCTTGTAAAAACTTTAGAAAAATTCCTGAAATTATCGGTTTTTGTTTATTTTCAGCAAGTAAATTGGCTATTGTATTGGTTACTACTAACTTGATCTTATTTTCACCTTCTTTTACAAATTCCGTAATATCAAACTCGTATGGAGGATAAAGTCTAGCACCTACAAATTTACCATTTACATAACATTCTATAACTGAGTTTGCTTTTTCTACTTTCAAAATTGTTCTCTCTTTCGTTTTTAAGTCTATTGTTGCTTCATACTCGACTTTTCCAGAGTAATATGGCATAAATTTTTCCCATTCATTAATTTTTATTTTATCGTCTTTTACTATCTTGTTTTTCTTTATCAAAAAGTTCCCTGCTATAACTATGGGTTCTATACCATGAAAACTCGGTTGAAAGTCCTCAAAGCTAGGTGTTTTTATTTTTATCCTTATTTTATTTTTACCTTTTCTTACATAGCTCCTTATGCTTACAATTCTGTTAGATGAATCCCAGATGAAGTATTTATCCCCTTTAGGAAGCTCTTTTCCATTTATCTCTATTTTTATGTCCATGTAATCCTCATAACAAATGAAAATTTCATCTGGAATTTCTTTTACAATAAACTTACTTTCTAACACATATTCAGCATCTCTTTCAAGACTGTTGAGTAAGTGTCTAGTATTATCTACAATTGCTGGTAAATTACTCATAAACTCTTGATAAGCATTATTTAACAAGAAAGTTATAAGCTTCATAGGTACGGGAAAAGATGGTGGAGAGATTGTAAATGGCGGTTTGTAATAATTATATCTTATGACGTTTTTCAGTTTGTTAGCAAAAGTCAGAAGTTTTAATCCCATCTTCAAAGGCACTCTAACTAAAGGGCTAAATTCATTCAGATCTACCTCTCTCTTTATACCTCCCTCTTTTCTTACGATTCTCCACCTATCTATGCGTAGATAATTATAACCCAGCCTTTTACCAATAAATCTCCCAGTTATATC
>CAYMVK010000091.1:0-1760 GCA_964394105.1 Candidatus Woesearchaeota archaeon
CTCCGATACCTTCAACTTCTACGGCAATAAATTTTCTTTTATTTATTTTCTTCTTTGAATTGAATTTTTTGTTTGATCTCATTACACTTACCAATTCTAACTCGCATAAATAAAATCCGCCTTCAGTTATTCCTGAATCCGCCAAAATATTCTGAATTTCCAGGATTTTAAAAGCATACAAATCACCACCTATCCAGTAATCGCCAGCAAATTTATCAACTATAAATCCTTTCTTTCTCAAAAAGCAGGAAAATACAAACTCTAATAGCGGTACTTCGCCCATGGTTAAAGGATAGGGTAATCTTACAGAAATAATGTCTGTTGTATTTAAGCCTTCCTCTTTGGCTATTTCTTTTATATCTTCAAATTCTAAATCGAACATCAAATATTTGAAATCTTTGTCGAAAAATTTTTCACACTTTCCCTGAAGAAATTTTAGCGAGGGCGATAGTAATGGGTTTAGCTGTATTTCTCTAATAGATGGTCCTTTGGTTGTTAGAGAATATTTGATTTCTGGTGAGATATCTAGAACACGAGAATAAGGACAACTTTCTGGAAATTTTAAAATTTGGTCTTTATTTAGGAATATTCTCGCTGATCCTTTCTTTTCTGGATCTTCTTCTCTGCTTAGTTGACATAAATAAATAGCTTCGTAAATAGGAATTTTAAAAGCAACTCTATTTGCTAAATTTGTTTTTTTAAATCCTAAATTGATAAAAACCTTCTCCCAGAATTTATCTACACTCTCCATAAGTTTTAAATAAGTCATTAAAAATTAAAAGAAGGAAAAATATCAGGTCCATTTGAAGATTTCTATCTTGTTGTTGCTTAAAAATGGGGAAGTAAAGAGATTTAAAGATAGAACAGGAGTAGAAGAATTCCTCAAGTCTTATTTTAGAATCTAAGTATCTATAATATAATTTCCAAAGATAATTAATTCGTCTTGCTCCTTTCTATCTCTTTCACAACCTTAACATAAAAATCATAGACCTCTCTTGGATTGGATTTTACCAACTCTTCATCAAAAACAATTTCTAAAGCATAGTATGTTTCTCCGTTTGATTGGAAAGAATACAAGTCAAAACTTCTTATCAAGTCCTTTTTTGGATCTAGCCATCTTGGCTTTAGTTTTCTTATCACTTTCTCTATCCCTGGATTTTTTATCCTTCCGCCTTTCAACTTCTTTTCGACCGGCAAATTGGAAAATTTTGCATAGCTTTTCGGAATGGAGTGGAAAAGGGTTGAAAAGGAATAGCATTTGCCTGAGCCATAACTCTCCTTAATACTTTTAAACACATAATAATCGGACATCCCACTTACAACATCTCCCGAAATAAAAGAAATCATACCTACCTTCTTCGGCTCAAATGTAGGAGGAATGTAAATTATTCTTAAATTTTTTATATGAAAGGTAGAAATCAGCATTTCTCCAAAACTTACCTTTATTTTTTGTATCGAAGTTATGTACTTTAGAAAAAAATATTTTCTCTTAGAAAAATACCATATAAAGAAAAAACTAGGAACAACTACAATACAAATACCTCCTAGTATTATCCATAATATATCTACCAATTTTGGAGAATACAGTAAAAACTCATATACCGCACAAAAAACGAGAATAAATACGGAAATAATTACCAACCTACGAATACCCTGGTTATTTATGTTTTTATAAATTACATTTGGAAGTTTTATTCTTGTAGCATCATCAAACTCAACTTCCATAATCTCCTTACCTTTTATAACTTAAAATGCAAGTT
>CAYMVK010000092.1:0-967 GCA_964394105.1 Candidatus Woesearchaeota archaeon
GGTTGAAAAAATTTACGAGAATATTGGTAGGTGTTTCAGTTGAAATTTTTAATAATAAATGCATTCTCATGGTGCAATAAAGGCGATTTTAGTATCCGATTGGGAATGATAAAAGCACTTAAAACCGTGTTTGGAGAGAGTACTCAAATAAAAGTAGTTTCAAGTACACCCGATATTGACAAAAAATATTATAAAAAATATGGTGCTACTGTTGTAGATTGGGAGATTTTAAAGAATTTTTCCTCTCCTACCCTCGTTAAATACATTTATTCTATTTGGATGACTTTATTACTTATTTTCCTAGCAATAATTTACAGAATTACAAAATTTTACAAGAAAAATTCACTAATCGGCGCATACGCAGAGGCTGATATTATACTAAGTCCAGGAGGGGGATTCTTAAATGATAATTTTGTGTTATCTATGCTTCTACCAAATCTTTTCCAGATATACCTTGCTATTTTAATGGGAAAGCCATTTGTGGTGTATGCCCAGTCTATAGGACCTTTTAATAATCGAATTTTGGCTTTTTTTACAAAAGTGATCTTAAACAAAGCACGGTTGATAACGTTAAGAGAAGAGATTTCCAAAGAGTGGCTTTCCAAAATAGGTGTTACCAACCCGCCTACCTATGTGACTTCCGATGCAGCTTTTTTCTTGGATCATCCTTGTAATAAAGATATAGATCAAATATTTATCCTAGAGGGCATCCCTCAACAATCTATTGTTGGTATTACTCCAGTAAAGTGGTCTTTCCCTAAATCCAAAAACAAAGAAATAAAATATCGAAATTATGTGAGGGCTATAGCCGAAGTAATAGAATATTTGGTATGTCATAAAAATTTAAGCGTGTTGTTAGTACCTCAAGTTACTGATGTGCGTAATATTGGTGAAGGGGGGGACAAAGTTACTTTGGAGGATATTCTGCAAAAGGTAACAATTAAAAATAATATTTTCATACTGAATG
>CAYMVK010000092.1:977-1751 GCA_964394105.1 Candidatus Woesearchaeota archaeon
CCAGAAGAATTAATGGGAATATACGGGCGAATGAAGATATTTATCGGATCAAGAATGCATTCCAACATTTTTGCTCTCTCTGCTGGTACTCCCTGTATTGCTATTGCTTATGAACATAAAACAAATGGTATCATGAAAATGTGTGGATTAGAAGAATGGATTATTCCTATAGAAAATATTGATTCAAGGATTCTCATAAATAAAATAGAGGAACTGTTGGATAACGAAGGAATCATCAGGGAAAGGATAAAAAACACAATTCAAAAAATAAAAGAGAAGAGTATTTTAAACGCTTTATTGATCAGGAAAATGCTAATTAATCAAAGTGAGGAGTAATAAGTAGTAGAGGAGTAGTGGGTATGTCAGTTTGTGTAGTGTCTCCTATTTTGCCATTGAAAAATGCACCAGGAGGGGGAGCAAAAAGATTTTTCCTTGACTTTTATAATTACATAACTGAAGAAAAAAAGGTAGAGTGTATATTTGTTGCGATGAGAAAAAAACATGCACATCCTGTTATTGAATCTATTACAAATCCCTTTTTATCCTTTTTGTTATTGTTTAAGATACTATATTTTTACACAAAGAAGAAGTATAATCTTCTATATGCGCAAGACAGTTTTTATTGTGGCTTCCCGTCATTAGTTGCGTCAAAAATCTTGCGACTTCCTTTAGTAATTCATTATCATAATTCTCCGCTTCTTATTTATAAATCATTTCATAAAAGAACGTTTCACACCAAAATTGCTGAGAAGATTATACTGATAGTGGAAAAGG
>CAYMVK010000093.1:0-982 GCA_964394105.1 Candidatus Woesearchaeota archaeon
ATACTCATATGGTGAACTGCTTTACCGAGAACTTCAGTTTACAGAAGGAATCCTGAGAAGTACAAGCGGAAAGCAAGGGAGTGTTATTATAGAAAAGTGTTCAAAAGGTTTAACATGATAGTACCTATTGGTTTTCCTTACACCTTTACTAATTCTTCTGGTAACACTAAACGATATGACTTTGTTGATTATGTTGAAGAACTACTTAAAATGACTGGTTGCAAATCGATTCGTAAATGTCTTAGAATCATTCAAATAGAATGAAAGAGGGGCAACTTTACTGTTGTGATGGTTATTACTTTACACCTCTTTCAATCTTTAAGAAGAAGAAAGATTCCGGCTTTTGTCATGATACTTATGATATCGGTGCAAGAAGGGTGAAAGAATGGATTTCAATATTAGAAAAGGCCTATGGTAGGAATAAACTTTTTTGCGTGTACATAAACCCTGTAGACGAGGTAGGCGTTGATGTACTCATAACTAAGAATGGAATACCATACACTGTTATAGAATTAACGAATTACGGCAAAAATAGCTACATTTCTTATTCTGATGTTCAAAGATATATCAAATCGTTGAACCAATGGGATAAGTATGGATGCTTTAAAGTAATAGTTGTATCATTTGCAAGGAATTTGAAACATAAAAATAATCCAAGACTATGGGAAGAGTTTGTGAAAAATAACATAGGAATCAAAGTAATGGGATATCAGGCATAAGGTATATTCTTTTTCGTAATCAATTAATAGAAACTTCGAGATTGAAATTAGGTTACTAAGTTCAATGAAAAGGTAATTTTGAACTCCTTGGCTGAAACAAAAATTTTAACATGAAATACGTTTGAAATTTACATGACAAGTTTGGTGAGAATTCCATGCAAAGATTGCCAACTTGGGATGGAAGAAGTTCCTTTTCTTATGAAGGGAGCGTTCAAAAGGGAACCTGTATCTTCTTTGGTAAGAGCCAAAAAATAGTGGTTTCT
>CAYMVK010000093.1:992-1724 GCA_964394105.1 Candidatus Woesearchaeota archaeon
GTTGATGAGAAATGTTACAAAAACAGCGATTGCCTCGTATGTTGCAAGTATTTTAGTTCATGAAGGTTATGCTGTAAAAAGGTCATCAGAAATTTACTTTCTTCAAGTTCCTGTAATTCCAGATTCATTGTCATTTTTACTTGGTCTTGTTCATACCCCAAAGTTAGGAATAAATCTTGAAATAGGGGGAGAATCGCCTTTTGATTTAGATTCACGCACTTTTCTAAATTTTGCCAAAAATGACTTAAATGATGGTACTAAACGTGGCAGAATTAATGCAATTACAAATATTAAAAAGGCTATAGAATGTAGAATGGACGAATTACTATATTTTTATTTCCTCGATAAATTAGCTAAAGGATTAAATTTCCTAATAAGATGCGATTACTTAGGGAAATCGGCATAATTACACCGGATGTATTAAAAAAGATCAATTTCGTACGAAACTAACTTGAGCATGAATACAAAGAATTCCCAGAGGAGAAAATAAAGGACTATTTCGATATTGCGTCTTTATATTTAGATTCAACTGAAAAGTTTACCAGAGTTTTTACATTAGCAATTGGAAGCCCGTCTTTTACTATTAAAAGAGAGGGAGATCATGTTCTAATTTATCAAACAATCAGCATAGCAAAAGATCCATAGTTTCCTATGGTTAGGGTAAAAATTGATAAAAGAAAAAAATGGTTAAAAGTTGCAAAAAGACTTGTTTCATTTGCATCACAATCAAGT
>CAYMVK010000094.1:0-1721 GCA_964394105.1 Candidatus Woesearchaeota archaeon
GTTCTAAAAGAGACAAAGGAAGTGGATCAAGTATGAAGCAAAAATGAATTTAATTCCATATTTATTTTCATAATTTTATTTTTAATTGCTTTAAAAATATTCTCTCCATTTCCATTAAGTGATCAGAGTAAATCTTTAATAACCTCTCCAGGTGATCGCCTCTTATGCCTTGGTTTTTTAATTCCTCTCTAAATTTGTTTATAAATTTTCTTCTATTTATTTTGAACCATAATTTAACCTTTAAATATATTAAACTTATTTCGATTATAAAGTAAATTAATGATGATAATATTTTAATTAGAGTTAGTATTTTTGACATTTTATTCACTTAACATCACTATAGTTTTTCTGCCTCTTTTTTCAACTTTAACTACACCTATTTCTTCAAGCTTTCTAATTCTCTCGCTAATAATTCTTCTTGACGCACTGCCCCTTACTTCTCTTACATTTCTTGTTAATTCTGAAATTGTTTGCGGACCTTTTACTGCTAAAACTTCAATTATTGTTCTTGAAATTTCGTCGAATCTTCTTCTCTTCATCAAGTTTAGTATTTTTGAAGAAATTCCATATGCTCTAAATGCTGGGAGCGAGAAAGCTAGTATGAGTTTGCTCGCCATTCTGACTATTTCAGCGTCGTTTTCACCTGCAGCATATAGTATTTTTTCTATTCTATTCAGCCTTTCAATAATTGACTCCAATAGTCTTTCTAGTCTTTCAAGCGTATCTTTTTCGCTTTTCAATTGAATCACTTATATGAATATTAATTATGGGTTCTCTTGATTTTATTTCCCCTTAGCTTTCTCTTTGACATCTTCAATTATCTTCTTTATTTCTTCTGGCTTCCACTTTTCTTTTGACGTGAACTTAGACATTATTGATCCTAGTTCTCTAAGTATAGTTAATCTTGCTTCCAGATAATTGCTCGTCAAGTTTATGGCGACATCATCTGGCATTCCACTTTCCTTCAACTTTTTGTAGAACTCCGCTACATCGGCTCCTAATTCACTTCCACTTACTGCTGTCATAATTGACTTCATTAAATCTGTAATTGGATTCTTCAGCTCCCTTACGAAGCTTACGATGGCGGAGAATAGCTCCTTTAGCTCTTCAATCTCTTTTTCCTTAACTTTAACATCTCCATTCACATACCTCACCTCCACAATATGTTAAGTTGATCACCTAGAAAGATTTTAATAATCAAAAGTGGTCGATGAGTGGTCAATATTCAGTTTTAAAATTATTTTTAATATAAATGAGAAAGAAAAGGATTTTAATTTGAATATATGTAATTAATTTGAAGATATTTTAAGGTGATTTGCTTTGAAGGTGTCTAAAAGATACAGGTATTATCTCAATTCAATAATTGTAATTATACTACTATCTTCAATGTTTACAACAAGTACTTCGTTTACTGGTGACATCGTAGAGGATCCTAATTCAACTCCATTTATAGTGGATATTGGTCCAATCTACGTTGATGACAGGTGGGTTGCATATGGGTTATATCCAGTTTATCCAGTAAGTGTTGGAGATGTTTGGAAAATTGAACTTCCCGACGAGCTTCTTAAGACCTCCATTAGGATGGCTATTCTAAATGCCTTAGGCATAAAGCACATCGGTTACTGGCAGTTCATCAGCCTAGGTGAAGTTTATAGGTATGAGGAGTTCTTGGATTACTTCAACTTATCACCTGAAAATGTCGGTAGAATGAAGTTGAATGG
>CAYMVK010000095.1:0-1695 GCA_964394105.1 Candidatus Woesearchaeota archaeon
TGTATTTCCTTAATTTCTTTATTTTAGAATCTTTTTCTTTTTCCTAGGTATTTTTGAGTATTTCTTCCCACTCTTTCCTTGGTAAGTCGTTTAAATCTTCTGGTCTCTATATTGATGTTTCTGGCTTTTCTTCTAGTTCTGCGCCTATGTTTATTATGCTGAGGTTTTCCGTTTCTATTGTTAGCTTCTCTATTTTGTCTTTACTTAAGTTTTTGAATTTTTAAGGTATTTTGCATATTCGTCTTCGTTAATTATTTGTATTGTTTTTGTATTTTTGGACGCGTCTTTATTTGTCTTCTCCACGTTTTTACTGAAATATCCTTTTATTTTTCTTTTTATCCGATTTTTATCTATCTCCTTATATGGTTGTTGTTTTTCTCTTTAAGTTCCTCTATTAATTTGTTATTTAGTTTATGTTTCGATATTTTATGTAGAATTTGATAGAAGACATGGGTGGGATTGGAGCGATGTAGAGGGTGACGAAAAGATAAGAGGCCTTAAATTACTTAGCTGTGGCTATTGGCCGGGGGAAGTAGGTGAATTTTGTAACCTCATGAAAAAAGTTACTAGGGAATATAGGTCATTAAGAGCCTCTATTTCCGAGGAAGATTTAGATAGCCTCTTTGAGGAGCTTATCGACATCTTTATATACGTCTTAAAAGGAGCTGCAGAATTATTTTAAAAAAGACTTGGGTAGTGGATGCATAGATAAGATGAGGAGGAATGAAGAGAGGTTTAGGGTTTTCGAGGAAAAAAGAGGTAATAAAAATTTCAATGATTAAAAATTAAAATTTTATTTTTATACGTGTTTTCTTTGAATTAATGGGGGAGAAATGAGCATCTTCGATGATATCTTTGACGATATTGAGGAAATGTTTAAGAAGTTAAGATCTCGAAGTAGTAAAAGTATGGGGAGTGGATATTCTATTTCTATAGTATATGGTCCTAATGGTAAACCAATTGTAAATGTAGAAACTTATGGTGATGTAGATAAGGAGGCACTTAAAAGAGAGATTGAGAGGCAATATCCTGAGGCTGAAATAAGGGGATTAGATGACGAGTTAATTAAAGAAGTTACTGAAGATGTTGAGCATGTAGAGAAAATTCATAAACCTAAAGGTAGAGAGGGAAAAAGCCGTTTAGGACCGACTGAAATAAGAGAGGTTGACGAGTAAGATAACAAAAATAATTATATAAGAATTTTTAGGGTAATGAATAAAGATAATTAAATAAAGTTTAGGATAAGTAGGGCTGGTTGGGAGTTGAGATGTGTATAAAAAGCAATTTCAGAATTTTACTTTTATCTAATATTTTCAATGTTACTATTTATCTTCTCAATTTACTTTGGTTTAACATATTATTTTCTTGCTCCGACAGGCACACTATTTACTGAACCATTTAAAGGTCTTATAGAATATTATTCAGGAAGTTAAGTCCATCTCAACGTATCTTATTTGTTTTCTTTAATAATTCTGTTAAAAAGGTTTTCTTAACATTTTACTTTGGATTTTCTTCTAGGAATTTATCCATATTATTCTTTGTAATTCTAAACGGGTTTATATTAGATTATACCTTTGCAGTGGCAACGGCAAAAACGAGTTTAACAATTGTTCTCTTGAGTGTCTTGCCACACGATATAATTGTAGTGCTGTTTTTCTGTCTATGATTTCGCCTAGTTCTTTGATTTTTGTGTTT
>CAYMVK010000096.1:0-1692 GCA_964394105.1 Candidatus Woesearchaeota archaeon
TTACTAGTCTCTTCGCTCCATTTTCATCGGGATATTTTACATTAAATGAAGAGTATGGACATATTACTGCTGTTCTCCTTATGTACTCAAGAACTTTTGATTTAGCCTTTCCCCAATTTCCCTCAATGATTAGTTTTACTTTGGTTCCATGGCCATTTTGATTCTTCTTTCTTTCTCTTTTTATGACAATTGGTTCGTTCTTTTCTATATTTACTTTTATCAGATATCGGTAGGTATAGTCTGAGTTTATTGGAGACGTAATGACCTCCACAGGGTATCCTGTTGTTATTTGTCCATAGAGTACAGCCATTTTTACTCCTAGTCCAAAAATTCCTCTAGTTTGTCTCAGAACGAATTTGGAACCGAATAAAACTTTGCCGAAGGCTCGAGGAATATATGACGGAAGTATGCCAATACCATTATCCTCGCAGGATATTTCCAGAAAACTTCTCGATTTATCGAAATGAGATATTTCTAATCTTATATGGGGTAAAATTCCGTAAGTCTCTGTAGCATCAAAGGCATTTTCTATCAATTCTTTTACAGTTTGATAAACTGCTCTAGTTGGATTCATGAAACCAGTTACTTGTCTATTCCTCTTGAAAAATTCAGCAACTGATAGCTGCTTGAATTCCTCCCTCATAGGACATCTTTAATCTCAGTACATAAAATACTAATGTTTGAGGAATTCATAAGCTTCACAGTTTTTGTCAAGTTAAATTAGCATCAAATCGGCCAATACTCTTTGTGCAGAGAAATTTTAAGTACCACAAAACTTCTTACAAACACAGAGATAAGAGGACACAAAATACCTTAGTTAAAAGAACTGGGAAAGTTTAATAGAAGTAGCAAGAGGTGACTAGAATACTCAAAGAATAAGATTTTAAGGAGGGTTAGAAATAATTAGTACAAAACAATTTATCGGAATTGTAATGCTGAGAACACTCCAGTTGGATAAAAGAGAATTAAATACTCTAAATTTCAGTAGGACATTGAAATCTAATTCCTACAAATGATAAATCCGAAAAAATATTGTGATTTTATAATTAGAAAACTTGCTACAAATGGTAACGTGGTCTTATTTTGTCCTTCTTAAAATAAGACATTGAGAGATTTAAATAATTTTTTTGAGAAAAAGGTTAGCCTTTTTAAGGAGTAATAAAAATACTAAACTGTACATCGGAAAAATTGTCTTGATTTTGTTAGTTAGGTTGAAAATATGGTTGATAAGATAACTAAGAAAAGGACTTATTTTGATATTATTGCAGATATGCTTTCTATTGCTGGTAAAGGGAATGGTATGAAGAAAACACATCTAATGTATCACACTAATCTGAGTTATAATCAATTGCGTTGCTATATTGATTTCTTAGTTAAAATGGACCTGTTAGAGGTAATAAAACAATCAAAAGATAATATTTACAGACTTACTAATAAAGGAAAGAAATTTTTAGAAGAATATAAGAAACTAAAGGGACTATTAACAAAAGCTTCTACATAATTTCTCGTAAGAAATTTAAAAGAGCTCGAGATGCCTTAACTTGCTTTAATTGTTCATCAAATTCGATAAAGCTATATTTTTTTAAGAAATCTAGAATAAGTTCCGCTTTATGTTTATCCAAACCTGTTTTTCGAATAATTTCCTCTAATTTATGCCATTTTCCGTTGATTAACACTTCAAGAAAATTTGTT
>CAYMVK010000097.1:0-1689 GCA_964394105.1 Candidatus Woesearchaeota archaeon
ATATAGATGGAGAACCATTCGGACCTGGTTTAGTAAATTGTGGTGTTCAAGGTGAAAATGAAAGGGAATTTTGTATATCTTCTAAAGAGTTTCAAAAAGAACCAAAATTTAAAGATTAGATACTTAGCATTTGTAGATTTCCCCTTAGCACAAAAAGGATTAATGTATTTTAAATTAAATACTTATTCAGTGCCTTAATATTGTTCTTCGTATGGAGAACCCGTATTTATGAAAATACATTTAGGATATTCATTTAACAGGAGTATTCAAGGTCATTAATTTCGGAAAAAGAAAATTATTTGAGAATAGAAATTTCTGAATTTTCATATCTATTGTATTTCTTGGAGAATATTAATTCGACAATTCTTATTCTTTAATTTTTTGTCTTTTCCTATCGGGTAATGAAATCTAAAATAATATTAATATAAAGTATGATATTGATAAAAACAAGATATACGATTTTGGTTTTTTGATAGGTCAGCCTGTGTAATTTTTTAATATAATAAATAGAATAATTCATCCGAATTTATATAATATTACACTGCTAAAGAGAGAGATGTAGAAACTATATTAAAAAATGATAAAAAATGGTTAAAAATGAGGAAATAAAAACAAAATTATAAAATTTGATAAAGCATCTTCAAGGTGATTAGAAAAATGAATAAAAAAATATGTTTACTTAGAGAATGCATAGGATGTTGTCTTATTTTTATATTTTTCTTATCGATATATGTATTATCAAAAAAATTTCAATCCCGCTTTAATTGTTCTTTTTATATTTTTTGCAATTTTTAGTTATTTGATAGTAGCAAAATATTTTCTTAAAAAAGTGGGAATTAAAAAATTTAGAGATATCTTTAATAGAGAGGTCTTAGAGAAATATGATAAAAAAATGAGAAAAGAAATATCCTATGTTTTAATATATGGTCTTCTTTGCGTATTGTTGGTATTGGCATATGTTATAATATTAACATCACTTATAGTGCCAGTCTCTAAAATTTCAACATCTTTAGGGATCACAATTTTTGTATTAACTTGTGTAATAATGCTTTTCTTAGTTATTATTCTTACAATAGGCATAGGATTTATAAGAAAATTACCAAAATGTATTGGAAAAAGAAAATACGTAATACCTTTCTCTGTGTTACTGAAATGGTTTGTGGTAGGGTTTTTAGGGGCAGTTATTATTGGGGCTTTTTGTGTGATCATGGGAATTCCTTTGGTATTTTTATTTGAAAAAATAGGGTTAAAAAAACCAACATTCTTCTTAGTAGGAATTTTTATTCCTTCGTTTTTTGGTTTGTACACGAAATTTATAAATAAATTTAGCCTCCCTATTATTTGTTGGATTAAAGAAAATGTGAGGTGTCCAAAATGCGGGAAAGAGATTAATAAAATTTCAATGAGTATCTCAAGATTTCATCTAATAGAACTTACTATTCAATGCCAAAACTGTAATAAAAGGTTCAAATTAGGTACAGGTCCTTTAGGAAGAACTTTGTGTATATACTCTTAAATATCTAACTAAAAAATTTCCTCATGACTTGTAATTTAAATTTAACTTTTAAATAAAAATATTTGCTATTTAGAAAGTTTTATAGGAAAATAGATATGAAAAATTGTTAGCGAGGTGATATAATCTCAAACATTCCAAAACCTTGGGAATTTTTAGCACCAAGTCCTGCATCA
>CAYMVK010000098.1:0-1626 GCA_964394105.1 Candidatus Woesearchaeota archaeon
GCCTAATAACGTTTCCGGCCTCGTCTAAAACTGCAACGCCGAATCTTGTTGGGTCATCGACTTCTTTAAGCAGTATCAGCGCATCTAGTCTTTCCTTCTCAAATCTTTCAATAAGATGGTTAATGCCTTCGCCGATTAGGTTGTCTCCCAAATACATTATGAAGTCTGAGTCGCCAAGAAAGTGTCTGGCAGTTTTCACAGCATGTGCTAATCCGAGTGGCTCCTGAACTATATAGGTGACGTTTATGTTCCATGCGGAACCATCCTTAACGTATTCTTTGACTGCGCCGCCAGTTTCAGGCGCTATTACAACGCCAACATCCCTAATTCCAGCCTGCGAAACATGATCCAAAACATAGCCTAAAACCGGCTTGTTAGCCACCGGAATCAACTGTTTGGCAGTTGTAAAGGTTAAGGGCCTAAGCCTAGTACCCCTACCGCCACTAAGCACAAGAGCCTTCATACCAGCACCCATAACTATATTTGTAGTTTACAGAGTATTGCGTGTGCACTACGTACTAAATTGCAGAAACAAGCTATAAAATACCCTTTAACTTCCTTGCGAAGGTACTCCTTTTTGGTATAGAAGTAGATGAGCCCCATCCTTTAGTAAAAGCCGTAACTTTTTTCTTTCAATACACTTTGTTACATGTACATCCAATTTTATAACAAATGACCTACTTAGGGATCCGATAAATTTATTTGGAACTTTTAAAGGTTCCCAGATCAGATACTTGATGTAATAGTCAAATTTCGATAGTTCTTCTAGCATCCTTTCTAATGTATCATTGTATTCTTTCATTTTTTTTGGATGGATTTCTAGAAAAATTTTCGGTGAATATTTGTCTAGAGTTTTTTCCCCGCCTTTAATTATACGACATTCGAATCCTTCAACATCAAACCTCATGAAATCAACTTTTTGTATATTATTCCTTTTTACGAATTCATCTAGTGTAATGATTTCTACAGGTATTTTTTTCATAGAATCCTTTGCTTTATGAAAACTTACTCTATTTAAATTGGGTGCCTCCTCACAAACATCTAGATAAACTGTTCCAATTTTGTCGCCCATGGCTACTTTATGTACGGTTATATTATCTAGACCATTTATTGTAATGTTCCTCTCAATAAACCAGGCATTGTCTGGGGAAGGTTCTACTGCCCAAACATGGCCGTTTGATTTTACGATTTTAGCTTCCATTAAAGCATAGTATCCTATATTTGCACCGATGTCTAAGACGTACATTCCTTCTTGTACCTCTTTTTTTAAAATTTTAGTTGCCGTCGGTTCACGAATCCCGTAAAGAAAGAGGTCTCTATGTATTCCAAGCTTACTTAGGTCGAGTAGCATAAATGATCCCTGCACTTTTTTTATTACTAATGTGTTGCAACCTGCTACTTGACGGATCATAAAATTTAATTCTGTTAATGGAGGATACACCATAAAACTTTTTAATGAGTATATTAATGCATTTAAGCCCTCTTTCCTAAGCCTCTTGATTAATCTATCTTTTGGAGAGCTAGACATCACAGGCCCCCTACTACTGATAGACTCCAAGGTTCCAGATAGATCTTTTAAACAAGTAATCAAGTATCAAATATTCCTTACTTCCTTCTTATTAAAGG
>CAYMVK010000099.1:0-1617 GCA_964394105.1 Candidatus Woesearchaeota archaeon
TATGAAAAAGAGATCTTTATACCAGAGGGAGATAAAATAAGTAAGATAAAACTTGAGAGGTATGGAACTATTAAAGAAATCGCAAAATTTAGAAGACCAATGAAAAGATTATCTTTCAAAAATTTTCTTAAATCTTTTTTCCAATCAATTTTACTAAAGAAATATAATTTAGTTATATCTACAGGAAGTAATTTTTGTATTTTTCCTTCTATATTCCAGAAGTTAAGAAATTCGAAACTAATTAATTTAGAAGTCCCAGATAGAATATTTAGTCCATCGAAAACTGCAAAAATTTTAGACTTATTTTCTAATGTTACTATAGTACATTGGAAAGAACAGGTAAAGAATTTTAAAAAAGCTAGATTAATTGGACCTTTAATTTACTTACCTCATAGAACAGAATCTAAAGAAAAAATAATACTTGTCCTAACCGGCACTTTATTTTTTGAGAAATTAATAAATCAAGTAAAAGAAATTGCAAGTTATTTTAAAGATTACAAATTTGTAGTTAAGGTCAAAGCAATAAGAAATAGAAAACAGAACTTAGAAAATATACATTATATCAGTGGTATATTAGATGAGAATTATATGAAAAATTTATTATCTAAAGCTTCTCTCGTAATCACTCATCCTGGATATACAATGTTTGAAGCTATTTCATATGGAACGTCAGTGTTGCTATATTTTCCAAAAGAATATAAACAACATAAAAAAGAAGATATTCTATTTTTATGTGATAAATTTAATTTAGAATGGTTTGAAGAATTAAATATTGAGAAAGTCGAAAGGGCACTAAAGAAGAAGCCAATTATAAACAAAGAAGAAATAAAGAAGGCATATAAAAGATTTAGAGAAATTATAGATGAATTAATCTAAGAATTTTTTTACTATTGATATTTCTTCTTCGATAGCATTATCTATTGAATAATTTGGAGGATCTGGTTCTTTTGGTTTTTCTAAGACCTCTAGCACTTTTTGGATTAATTCTTTTATATTTCCTTCTTCTACCAAATAAACCCCATTATTCAACCATTTTTCGTAGTTTATTTTTAATGCTGGGATATTATAAGCAACTACAGGCGTACCTAATTGGAGGCTTTCTAAGACACTGAAAGGAAATGCATCTGCATGGGAAGGATATAATAATAATTTTGCTTGCCTTTTTAATTTTAGCAATTCATCTCTTGGTATATAACCTGTAAATATTACCTTATCTTTTATTTTCAACTTATTTACTATTTCATTTATTAATGAAATATATTTTCTTCCTCCAGTTACAATTAATTTTAACTTGTCATCTTTCTTGGATATTTCTTTGAATGATATTAATGCTTCTACTATTCCTTTAGTTATAGAATGCCTTGCTGAGTATATTATATAATTCTTTTTCTTTAATTTTCTTAATTTTTCACATTTTTTCAATTCTTCTTTTGACAATCCAAGGCCTTGTTTAAGGTAGAAAGTATTTCTGAGCCTTACTCCCATATCCTCTTCTATAGCTTTTGATATAAGGATAATGCAGTCTATATCTTTCTTTGCTAATTTGTTCACTACTTTATGCTTTATTTTATACCAATACTTTCTAGCAATTTTTATAATTTCCAATTGTAATTTAAT
>CAYMVK010000100.1:0-664 GCA_964394105.1 Candidatus Woesearchaeota archaeon
GCTTTCTACATTTTTCTTTATAAAAATTTTAGCGAGTTTTGGTGTAGATACACCAAATATATGCAATTTAGGCACTTCCTTTGATAAAATATCAACAATCCTTAGAATTTTCTCTCTTCTTTTCTTCCATGAAGGAACATGCACGCCCATGGCATATTTAGATAAACCCCCCATTGCTAAATATTCGTAACCCATATCTTTTAAAGCGCGCACACTAAATCGTATTTTTTCTTCATTGTAACCTTGAATTATTCCTATTGGAGTTATTTCAGGTATCTTTTTTGAAAGAACTATGAATTTTTTAGCGTTTCTTAATGATATTGTTATTCGTCTATTGCATTCTTCTTCTGACAGCCCTGGTAAAAGAGGAAAATCTAATTGAAAAACAAACCCAGGTCTCCCATTTAATATCCTAAGTTGTTGCTTAAACACCTGTTCTTGTGTAAGGGGTAATTTTCCTTGTTTCCTTGCATAATAGTAACCCCCTGAATCTATCATAACATTCACACCTGAAGGCAGTCTTAGTGAGTCGATTGTGAAATTACTAGATACATTTGTTGGAGAGACCAAGATTCCATCTATATTGAAGTATTCCCAAAATCGCGCATCTCCCGGATACCAACTGATGAAGACCTTCATACTACTATATTGTACTTTTTAGTAC
>CAYMVK010000100.1:674-1570 GCA_964394105.1 Candidatus Woesearchaeota archaeon
TTTTAGTACTATTTAAATCTTATTAGTTTATAAATGGTCCCACATTAACAATTATATGAAGGCGTATGCGTAAGAAAAGGACAAGCTTTGAAATACAAAAGGAGATCTTGCAAATTCTTAGCGATGGAAAGGAAAGACTTTTGTCGACTCTTCGGGAGCGATGTGAGACTAATTACTACACTATTATTAGGAATTGCCATATATTACAAAGTCGTGCAGAAATCGAGATCATTGAAAGAAATGGTCATAAATTTGTACGGATCACAGAAAGAGGAAAGAAAACGCTAGAACTGTTAAAGTAATGATTTAATTTTATGGAATATCCCATACCGCTACCCTTTTACTACACTCCTCTATAGCGGAGTAAGTAACTGAATTTATTATTCTTGAAATTTCTTTCTTCATAATATTATATGCGTTTCTTTTTATACTCACTTGTAACACTCCTGAAGTGCCGTGAACTAGTAGAAATGGGCAATCAAATCTTTCAATTTGATGCTTTAATCTAAAGTACTTACAAAGCGACTGCGAACTTTCATCTATTTCTTTAAATTTATTACACCATAAGCGTATTAATTCTACAATTGCTTGGTAAACCTTACTTATGAGTTTATCATCATGCCAAACTTGATTTTTAGAGCACTCTTTCTTAATTTTACTACAAAGAAGGACAATTTTTCCCCATTTTTTAAACTGTCTCTCCCAAGTTGTCACTGGCCTGTTAAGTAACTCTATCCATTTATCTCTCGTTTCATTGTCAATAAGGTTAGGAGTATATTTTCTGAGAAACTGCAAGTTTTTTGTCTTAAATTTTTCAGGATCTTTTCTAATAAACTCCAGAATTTTCTTATTTATCTCAGAGATATTGACCTCATCTTCTTTTACATTCAAAAGAA
>CAYMVK010000101.1:0-1560 GCA_964394105.1 Candidatus Woesearchaeota archaeon
TAGTGTTTCTATGTCTGCGAGGAGGGTTAGTCCGAGGAGGTAGTCTCTAAATCTACAACTGGCTGAGGCGTTAAATGATGTTAAGGGGTCTACGAGTGTAATCCCTAGAGGTTGGTTGGAGCTTTCGTATCATCGCAGGAGATCCATTTTAAATCTGAAAAATGGACGCCTTTAGAACCACCCATTGCGTTAACGTCAGATAGATTTGTGGCAGCCTTTTCATTGAAAAACTCAAATCCATATGTTTGCATTTTTCCTTCAACACTCATTTCATATAATAATAACCATGGAATTATAGGGATCAAAAGCACGATCAATAAATTAAAAATAAATGACTCTTTAGTTTTAAATAAATAATAAATTAGTGTATCTAATACTTTTAATAATGGAAACTTTTTTCTTGTAGTTTTGTGCTGAAGCTGATCAAAATAACTATCTATATTTCGCTCGTTCATCAGGACTTTAAATTAAAATTGCTATATATAAATTTTATGTTTAGAAATCATTATTATATATCTTAAAAAATTTAAATCATCATTCGCATAGTAGAATAGTGATTCGTTAAATTTATTAACAGAGATTAGTTAACATCATAAACAGTGAATGATATGGATAATGATAGCGTAGGATGTGTTGTGGTCGCACGAAACGAAGAACATATTATTGATTATTGCCTAAAATCTTTAGTTAATCAACAATTAAAACCATATATAGTATTTGTAGATGATGGAAGTAGCGATAAAACAGTTGAAATAGCATCTAAATATTCAGATTACATAGTTAATTTACCTAAACACGAAGAAAGTTGGGCTGGTAAACCACAGCTCGCAGAAGTTTTCAATTCTGGCTTTAAAATTTTAGAGGAACTTTTCGTTAATTATGTTATGATCAGTGGTGCCGATGCATTATATCCAAGTTATTACATTAAAGAATTAATAAAACGAATGAAGAAAGAAAAAATTACAATAGCTAGCGGTATAGCTGAGGGAGAGAAGAGTGCTATATTAGCTGTTAGAGGATGCGGGAGGATCATAGACGCTTTATGGTTTAAATCAATCGGATTTCAATATCCCAAAAATTATGGATTTGAATCATACATAATATTTTACGCTTTGATGAAAGGAAGAAAAGTTAAAGTCTATACTGATTTAAAATTCAAACTTTTGCGCGCCACAAAATTTTCCCCTCAAAAGGCGTATTTATGGGGTAAAGCAATGCGGGCATTAAGCTATTGGCCACCATACGCAATTGGAAGATGCATGTTATCTGGATTGAGTAGAGGAATAAATATGCTTAGTGGTTACCTTTCAAGCGATGTAAAAAAATATCAAGATATAAAAGATTTTGTCCCAAAATTCCAAAGAATATACACAATTAAAAGATTTCAAAATTTAAAATTATTTAAAAATAAATAATTCCGGATAAATGATCTTTTTTATATGGTATCTCTTTTCAATTAAAGTTTTTATGAAATCTATCAATTTAGTACGAGATGCTATTTCTTTGATATATTTTCTCTGCTTAAGAGCATATAGTAAAAGTTTTCCTTTATAGGTTAAC
>CAYMVK010000102.1:0-1553 GCA_964394105.1 Candidatus Woesearchaeota archaeon
AATTGATGATGAAGCTAAGGAGAAGATTAGTGCACCTATATTTTTACATCATTTTAAAGTAGCGTCTTTTTATGATATTTCTCTTCCAAAGGAAGTTTTTGAAAAATATCCTTTATATCTATTATTAACAAGTATTTTAGCTCATCCAATAGATATCATATCATCATCAGTATATGGGTTTTTAAATGAAGATTTAAAAAATAAATTGGAAAGCTCTAATAGAAATGAATTTACAAGAGTGAACTCCTTTACAAGAGCTGAGCTTGAAAAAGTTTTGCTTAAAAATATTAATAATATTGATATCTTTAAAAAATTACGAGATAAATATTTAAATGAAAATCTTAAGGAGATAATTAGTTTATATGAGAAGGCTACTGAGAGAACATACGAACCTGCATGTGACGTTCCTTTACGTGAGCATTGTCTTTTCGCCGCCCTTTTAATCTTTTTAACTTTATTATCTTTGAGAGAAAGAGATTATGCTAAGTGTATAAGAAATTACAAGGAGATTTCAAAAGAGAAGAGTAAGGAAATTTTTGTTTGCTTGTTTAAGAATATTAAATGGTTTTGGTATATTGTTGATTTAACTGCTTTTGATGAGATTACTTATAGGTCAGTAAAGCCTCAAGACATGTATGCTTTTAATAGTTTTGTATCTGAGTTTCTAGTTAAAAATATTAAGGAAATTATTGGAAAGATTTTCAACAAAAAATATAGTATTAATGATAGTTGTCTTGAAGCACCCGTCTCAGTTCTTATACCATTTATTGCTACTAGGAGAATTATTATCTCTCTACTTCCGTATAGTTTAATGGATAATATTGATAACATTCTTCATAAAGAAATTGTTAACTTAATAGTTAATGAAATTGAGGTGAATAGAAAGGAGATTAGTAGGCTTATTAGCAAATATGTTAGGACCGGTATTGGAGAAGTTATGTTTAATGATTGTGGTCAAGTTACCGATATAGCTAAAGTTTTGAGGGAGGGGTTAGAAAGAGCTTTTCTTTCTCTTAAATCTTTAAGTGAGTTTGAGATTCCTATGGTGAATGATTCATGCTGGTATTGTAAAATTAATCCTGGAGAAATAGTTGATGAGAAAAAATATGCTTACGGTATGGAAGACATTACTATAAAGAAATGTAAGGTTTGCAATAAAATTATTGAAAGTTTTGTTAAAGCTGGAGATTTAAAGGCTAAGTCTTTAGATGAATATGCAGATGAAAATAGTAATATAGCTTTAATAAGGATCAGCATAAATCATGATACTCTAAATAAAGGATGGAGATATGAAAATTTCTTTTACTTTAAAGATAATCTTTCGTTCTTAAATTCTCTAATATTTAGTAGCAGTTGTATAGAAGAAATGAAGGAAATGATAGAATTGATTAAAAATAGCGCATATAATGCAAAGAAGTTATTAAATATTGAGCAGAGAAAACATGAGATAGGTATAAATATTCTGGGGCAAAAGGATAAGATGGAAGAACATTTAGAAAAAATTAATAATTTTATGAGAGAAATGAAAGAAAATCGAAGTTTTCTTATCTTTA
>CAYMVK010000103.1:0-1547 GCA_964394105.1 Candidatus Woesearchaeota archaeon
GGATACTAATAAGACCATCAAACACAGAACCAAAAATAAGAATGACAATAGAAGCGCACACAACAAAAAAACTAAACGAACTATTCAAACAATACACAGAAAAAATCAACAATCTAATACAACAACGATAGATTTTAATCTCCTTCCCTACTAATCGTACAATATAACGTAGACCGAGGAATACAATGGTGTTCCAGATGTATCAATATGCTGTGCCCTCAGCAATTTCTGAAAAGGACTTAACAAAACTTACAAAGAAACTTAGTAAGGAGGAAAAATGTAAAACTACATTTTTATGGGTCCCTTATCAAACATTAGAATGCACTACACAAACATTTGAAGGAAAAATCGAAAAAACAAAAACAGCCTTAAACATAATGTTTCCAGACGAAATATTCGACGAAAAAGACATAATACTCCTATTTAGACCGAATTTTTTAAAAATAAAAAAGAAAAAATATGAATCCATAAATTTAGGCAACTTAACAAGAATAGTCCCAGAAAGAATAGCTGACATTCGTAAAATAGACTATAAACGCATAACCGAAAAAATAGTATCACTATCAAAAAACGTTTATGAAAACCTAGAGGAACTCAAATTCATACTAATAAACCGTCAAAGCATCGATACGATTCAAAGACTAGTTCTTCCATCTACAGATGAATTAAGTAGACTCATGTCAAGCGAAGAAAGAAAAGTCAAAGACTTCATAGAAAGGAAATTTGCAAATGCGATGGCACTTAGTACAGTGATAAAAATGACCCTAAATATAAATAATCTTCCAGAAAAAATAACTTTTAAGGAAAAAGAAGTATTTTATTATCCATACTTAGTTATTTCGACGAAAAATGACTTCTTCTTCATAGATTTAGTAAAAAGAGGAAGGTTGTCCAAAAAATTTATTGAAGACCTGATTTTAAACAGAATAATGAGAGAAAATGAATTAGCCAGAGAAATAATACTGAAAACACTAACATAACTTAATATCGATTTTTCCATTAAAAATTACCTATTTTGACTCTCTTTCTAACTAGAAAAATCAAAACGAAAGCATGTAACACTAAGAGTATTGGTAATACATATCTCAAAGTAAATTTTAACTCTCTATGAAAGGCTTCTTCTGCACTATAGGCTCTTTCCAACAACTTCTTTGCTTCCTTCAAATAACTAACTGCCAAAGAAAAATTCCCCTCTTTTGCTACCCTTTCTGCATTATAATAATATTCCGTGGCCATTTGATAAAGCTTTCTTGCTTTTGGAGATACGAACTTAGCATTTTGCATAAGGAAAATGACAATTTCTCTTAATGAAATATATTCCTCAAAATACGGGTCCATAACTACACATGAATAACTTTTTGATTTAACAAGATTTCCTGCACCATCTAATACCCTTACGTAAAATGTTAATGTGGTGTTGTGTGGAAATTTAGGCAGCACAAAACGGTAAACAAAGCATGTACAATTGACGAACAAAACAAGTTCTCCACTTCTATTATACCATGAAGTATTCTCTTTAGTATAGTACAAGGTTGTCCTAAGCGGAA
>CAYMVK010000104.1:0-1546 GCA_964394105.1 Candidatus Woesearchaeota archaeon
ATACTCATTCCAGCTAATTCTCCTTGAATTAGATTCATGACAGCAAATATAGCAATCAGAAATAAAGGAGCTGCTACTATTAAACCAATGTATATTTCAGCATAAGTTGATAATTGTTGAATGTATTTTTGCCTTTTTATTCTCCATTCAAAAAGTGCTTGATCTCCAATCACCTGTAAATAACCTTTTAAATCACCACCACTCTCTATGGTTGATATAATACCATAAAGCACTTTTTTGAGTAGTGGAGATGGTGTATTCTCAGCTACTTCTCTTACTGCAGTTATGAAATCAATACCGTAATTTTCAACCCTTCTTTGTATTTCTCTAAATTCTTCTGCCACACCTTCATACTCTTTAAACTGTGAAATAATTCCAAACATTACATGAGGAGGGACTCCAGATTCGGCAATAGATGCCATATGTATTAAAGCAAATGGTAATGTGTTTTCAATTTTACGCTTTCTTGAATATAGTCTTTGGTAGGGATAATAAACGAAAAATAGAACTGTGAAAAGTGAAGAGAGAAATGGTAAGAAATATAAGGTAAAAATAGCATAAATGATTGAAAGTTTAAAGAAAAAGGTGATGAATAGACCTATAAAGAATGTAGATATGAAAGCTAATAATGTAGAAAAAGCCATAAGATTCAAATAGGAAATTAGACTCATTCTCATTCGTGATTTCTTAATAGGGTCTCTTAAAAATTTAAATGAAGAAACAAAATTCTGAGAAATCGGTGTAAATATTGCTGCAATTTCTAAAATATTCATAATTATTTATTTTTCTCTAAGTGAAATAAAACCTAGTTGTTTAAGTATAGGATTTTCTTTCAAAATAAGTTCAATTACTTTAGCAGCTTGTTTTTTCTCAACCTTACTTTTAATAAGTTTTTCAACAATTCTTGCGTTTTTATAATAACCCTGAATATATTTTGCTACTTCTTCATATGTCTTTATTCTATTCTTATGTAACCATCTTAACAATTTTTCTCTTCTCTTTATTTCTTGTAAAGCCTTTTTATAATTCATACCAATTTTTTCGCAAATTTCCTTTATTTTAACGCTTTTGTTTACTTTCACATAATTATCATTAAAGGCATCCCATTTGTAAACAACATTTGTTAAAACTTCTTCACTTTCTCTATCAACTCCAACTATTTCTATAATCTCTTTAATTCTTCTTGCTGACTTCCCTCTTTCTCTTGCATGGACCATTGTAATTACCAAATCTAAACTTTCAACCAAGATAATAGGTAATTCAATGGGTGGTGATATTAATCTTTTGATTAAGGCATCTACTGAACCGGCATGAAAAGTTGATAAGCTAGCATGACCACTGGCCATACCCTGAAACATTACATATGTTTCCTTACCCCTAACTTCTCCAACTACTACATAATCTGGGTTTTGTCTAAAACTCTCCCTTAACAAATCAAAAAGTGTAACTTCTCCATATTTTCCTCCAGTAGCTAATGGAATTCCAAATCCAACTCTTGACAAAGTTGGAACCCAATGCTCATGAACGAATCTTAATTCTCTAGTAT
>CAYMVK010000105.1:0-364 GCA_964394105.1 Candidatus Woesearchaeota archaeon
CAACCTTCTAACAGGGGAGGCGATCACATGAATTCTCCTCGTGGGACAAAAGATTAAATCACTTTTGAAAGAATAAAACCACTACGAAATGCAAAATTGATATTCCCAAATATCATAATTGAACACAACAAAAACCCTACAATTCTAAAGGACCTATTTTTGGAAAAATAAAAGATATTCAAAAAGTAAGGGGCCACAAGATGAAACGGCGTAACATATAACAGTCTATAGGTTATTGAACTATCACTAAATAATAATAAAACAAAGAAAACACCAAACCAAGAAAACAAAAGATTAGAAAGAATATCATCAGCAACAAAAACTAAAAAAATAATACCAAAAATACTAAAGAAAAATATGAAGA
>CAYMVK010000105.1:374-1526 GCA_964394105.1 Candidatus Woesearchaeota archaeon
AATAAATAGTCTATAATTAGCCCGCATTTCATCATTCAAATATATAAAAATTAAAAATGTTAACAAAATGAAAATGATCATAAACCAAGTATATGAATGAAAAAATATAATACTGAATAAAAGAAAAGTTTCAAATACAAATTTAGATTTGCTTCTATTAAGACTAATTAATGATCCTAAAAAAATATAGAGAGGTATCAATGCAAAAAGATTAGAAAGTAAGCCAGCATGTTGTGCAACTGTTATTTGAAATGAGATGGATGATAAAAACATTAATAAATATTTATTAAATGCCGGTATTCCCCTTATTTTAAGAATAAAATAACATGTTGATAAATGAACTAAAAGGGGTATTAAAATTATCAAAATTTTTAAACTCTCTATAGTTGGTAATCCAAAAATGATCTCAAATAATGTTATAAATAATATACTTAAGGGTCTATCTCTATATCGTAAAAATGTATATCCGATTATTGAAGACAATGAATCTTTAGATTTTACATCAATTATCATATCTGCATAACGTAAAAGGTCACACCAATAAACATTATCAAAAAGATTATGTTTTAATGAAAATGGATAATATGTGATGAGGATAGTTAAGAATGATGTTAGTATTAAAACTAGAAAATCAAAAAAATTAATATTTCTTGAAGGTTCTATTTCTAAAGGTATTTTTATCTTGATTTTCATAAATTTACTTATAAATGATTTATAGATGATATAAATGAAACATATTAAAAATGGTATCGGTATTAATATTATATTAAATTGGGATAGGATGGTGGTAAGTTGCCTTTCAAAATTAATACTTGAATAAACATATTTATTTCTGAGAAAACCTTTATTTATATAGATTGTAATGTATGAAATGAATGAATTTATTTCAATGAGTAGAAAGATGGTTAAACTGTATATAAGAACTTTTAATAGAAAATTATTAGCATTTCCCTTGAATTCCATTTTATTATTTATTTTTACTGTTATGATTGAAAGAATTGGAATTAGTATTGTTAGTATTTTTAGTAGGTTTATCTGTGTTTTTTCTGTTGATATTAAAAGTTCTATTTTTTGTGGTTCTATATAATTTATTGATAATGGTTGATATGTTAGATTTAAGTTATTAATGCACTCACATAATATGAGGAAGAG